>JALRDR010000144.1 GCA_023262145.1 Planctomycetaceae bacterium
ATATCAAGCAGAACAATGTCGATTCTTCGCTCATGAACCACATCCAGAGCTTCTTCGCCGGACTCTGCTTCGTGCAGGCAAAGGTACGGACGACCCTCCAGAATCTCACGAACAATCTGACGAAATGACGCACTGTCATCCGTAATCAGAAGCTGAAATACTCGCTCTTCATGCAACATCATTGCACTTCGCCCTCCGATGATGTTTCGAATCCCTGAAAGCACCCGGACGTACGGTTTCAGAAAGCTGCCGCACACCATGTCCTGTCTGCGGCGACCACTGACAAAATCTGGATCAGTCTCATTCGTTGAGCCTGAATACAATGGGCAAACACCCGCTGCAGAAGAATAATCCATTTTCGAGCTGAAGAATTCCAGTTCTGCGGCAGAAAATGCCGATTTTCCCCGTTCGTCCGTTCTTTGCCGCACTCCAGAACTCAGTGGATCCCTGAACTCTGAGCCGGTCCGCCGGCGCGGAATGCCCGTTTCCCACGGCGCCCGGCGGGTGATTTTGGCCAGATGAGCAGCTCTTCTGCTGATTCCGCCGATATCCTCCTGTCTGCATTTCCGGATTCCTCTCGACCGCGCATTCCCGGCGAATCAGGCTGTTGACCCGTCATGGCTGAATTGCGACAACAGCCCGCTGCAGGATCAGTCTGCCGAAGTGGTGATATTCTGTACCCACTTCGCCCCCCTTCAGATTCCGGTTCCGGAACCCATCGTCTCCACCCCCGCAGCCTTCAATCGCTGGATCTCACGGTACAACCGTACCGCCTCGATGCGAACTGCAGGAGCATGTTCATGCAGCAAATCCGCCCATCTGTGCAGATCTCCATTCACGTCGCGCTGATTCTCCTGATGCTCTCAGGCTGCAACTTCAGCTCTCCGAAAAGTGGCTTTCTGCAGGCCCTGAACAGTCCTCCGGAATTCTTCAGACGACAACGCGAAGAAAAGCTCATCCGACAATTCACGGAATCGCTTGCCGAAGGGAACGAGCGTGCATTTCGCCGCACTGTCTCTACTCGATTTGAATCACTGGCACTGCGTGCTCCGGAGGCCTTTCAGGATCTGGATATCCTTGAGCTGCCTGGCGAACGACTGGAGATCATCGAAGTAACCAGTGAAGGCAATGCTCGAAAAGCTGTGGCTGAGCTGGAAAATGGTCGCACTCGCTACCAGTTCATCATGGTCGACGATCCCGCAAAAGGTCACTGGTGCATCGACGATGTGGAACTGCGGCAACAAAAACGTGGCACCCGTGATACACGATCTTCCGTGGAGCTCATGGATCTGCTTCTGACGATCCGGGAATATCTGGGCACAATGCAGCAGGGCAGCCGTGAGGAACTTCTGGCTGCCTCGGCCCCCGAACTGAATGAAGCCCTTGCTGATCTGCCGGAACCGTGGTTTCATCAGCTGGTCACCTCGATCACTTCCGAAATGGAACCAGCAGTGACGCGACGTCACAAGATCGATATTGCCGGCAGCGAAGCGATGGCCAGCATCCCGTCAAGTAAGGGCGTCCTGCGTATTCAGGTCCAGCACCACGACGAGCAGTGGATGATCTCCAACCTCGAACTGCAACAGCGTGGCGAAGAACAACATCCGGGCTCCCTGCTGCGGCAGGCACACGCGATGACCTGCGTGTCCAGATTCCTTGCAGCCTATAACTCCACGGATCGCATCCGGCTGCAGGCATTGTCGGAGCAGAAGTTCTTCAGCAACTCACTGCGAATTGGCAATCTCTCCCTGATCCCGCTGCCCGACTCTGCACACGCTCCGGATGACTTTCAGATTCAGGCATTTGCCGGACAGCTGACAGTCATGGTGCCGTTTGAGGACAACATCTGTCGTTTCGATCTGATTCCTGCCGACAGTGGTGAATCCGATCCGCTGACCGCCGAAACACGCAAACCCGGATCCGATGATTTCGTCGTCAGCGATGTGATGGTCTATGATCGTGTGACACGCCGCCAGCGCAATCTGAGACTGGCGTTTACCGCGCCTGCCCGGGCAATGCTGTTCGTCGATGCTCTGGCTGAAGGAAACATTCCCCTGCTGCGACAGATTTCTTCACGAGAAATGACGGAGCAGATCTGGTTGCCACTGAGTGAACTTCCACAACCGCAGATTCCGCTCCTGCACCCTCCGCGAGGTCCCCTGCAGCTGCAGGACTCCATCGCTCAGGGTGACACCACCGAACTGCAGTTCGTCGCTGCAGATGGAAGACTATGCAGCGTGCTGCTGGAAGAACAAAACGGCAATCTCCTCGTCACGGATCTGCAGTACCCGGACGCACAGGCTGGCCTCACGTCTCTGGAACACCAGCTGCTGCACGCCGTACCGCTGATGCAGTTTGCAGCTGCCTGGGAATCAGGCTCTGTTGATCAGATTCGCGCTGCCACATCAGCAGAGTTTGAACGGCTTGTCTGGAGTAATGTGGATCAACTGCCCGCACAGCTGCAGCACCTGCCCCAGCTGCTGCGACAGCCGCTGAAATCCATCCGTCCGGTCGAACACGAAATGCTCGTTGAAGTCGGCCGCCGCGGTGTGGAAGCGGTGATCCGACTGGTGCCACGTCGAGGTGTGCCGGTCGTTGATGAAATCACTCTGTTCAGCTCTGATGGCCACGCAATGAACCTGCGGGAATCTCTGAGACAGGAGATCGCTGCAGGATTTCTGCAGGATGCGGGTCGAATTCGCAGAGCCGGGTTCGAAAGGGAGTCCGATGAGTCCGGCGTCGTCCATGCACTGGATCAACAGCCCCCCACGCCACGTCGAGCCACATTGACGACGCCCTCGTCAGCCAGTCGAATGCGAACTTCGCCGCTGGAAAACGCCATCGACATGACCAGGCCCCAGTCTCCGGCCCGTATGCCTGATGCTGCAAAGGCAGCAGGCATCGGCTGGTCTGACGTGTTTGGTGAGCCAGCCGAATGGCAGAATTCCGAATCAGCCACGGAAATTCATTTTCGCGGTGCTGAGCAGCGCCCTGCCCCAGACGCACCCCGGGATGAATTGCCGGAACCCGCTGCTGAAACGCACGCCAGGTCCCTGAAAAACCTCTCCGATCACGCTGTGGATATTCCACTCAGCGTCCCCTGAACTGATTTCGATCTCTCATTCCGACAGCGTTTCAGGAAGCAGGTGCTGCTGGTGCCGGCTTATTCCGCGGCAAGGCAGTCGCGGAGCAGAACCGGGCGTCCCTGCTGTCGACCGCTTTCTTCCGCCGCCTGCATGAACGCAAATATCTCCAGCGATTCCGCAGCAGTGACCGGCACTTCTCCACCGCGGAAGAATTTCACAATCTCATCC
>JALRDR010000192.1 GCA_023262145.1 Planctomycetaceae bacterium
CATTTTCTTCAGCGACGATGACGATCGGACGGTCTGTACTGAGTACCGTGCCGCACCACGTGGCATACTTGCCGTTGAGTGCAATGTGGGCCACCCGATGCAGGTGAGCACCCTCGTAATCGATCGATTCGCGAACGTCGATCACCTGAGCACCTTCCGCCTGCAACTGGATCACTTCGTCCGCCGTCAGTGGCTTCAATGCCTGACGCATGGCAAACTCCAGATTGCTTCTGGCCTTGCGATTCAGAATTGCGTCATGCGCGAAGTATTCCGGCGCCTCAGGCTGATCGGCAGTGACAAGCTCGCGAAATGCCTCCGCTGACATTGGCTGCATCGCATAGTTGTCACGTTTCTGATCGCCAATCGTGGAAAACGTTTCCTTGGAAAGCGATTTGCCGCACATGGAGCCAGCTCCATGTGCCGGATAGACCAGCGTTGCATCCGGCAGTTCACGCAGGCGACGAACGGAATTGTACAGCATTTCGGCGAGCTCATTGGCGGTCACACCAATGGACGCCAGCAGATCCGGACGTCCTACGTCGCCGATAAACAATGTGTCTCCCGTCAGCACCGCGTGCGGTTGCATGTCACTCTCCCGCAGGTTGTATACCAGCAGGGAAATGCCCTCCGGTGTATGCCCGGGAGTTTCCAACACCGCGATCCGCACATCACCAAACTCAATCATGTCACCTTCGCGGACAGGTTCGAAATCGTATTCAGCCTCAGCAGCCGCCCCGAGGTAAATGTGAGCACCCACGGTGTCACGCATCTCAATGTGACCAGCCAGAAAGTCAGCGTGGAAGTGTGTCAAAAAGACGTACTTAATTGTCCAGCCGTTTGACCGGGCTTCTTCCAGGTACTGCTGAATATCTCGCTGAGGATCGACGACTGCGGCCACCTTCGTGCGTTCATCCGCAATCATGTACGACGCGTGTGACAGGCAACCAAGATAGAATTGCTTGAGGATCATCGTGGCAGCTTCCCTGATGTTCTGGGTAACGGATTTGACTTTTGCATCGCGATCACCGTATAGCAACGGATGTGCCAAAGCCTGTTGGAATTCACTCCGTTATTTTTAAGTTACTGCTGAGTAATTGGTTGCGTTCATTGAGAATTGGAATTCTGTGGCCAGGGACAGCAAGTCTTGTGAGGGAGTTGTTAGCGCTAGCGGTTAGCGCAAACCGGGTGGGTGTTAGCGCTAATGACGCTGCGAACGCTCGCGGTGCCTATCGCGGACCGTTTCCCGGCAGCTGTTCGTCCTTTGCGTTGCATTGCGCGGTGTCTGTCCCTCGGGTGCGTACAGACGAAATGGGTTGAGTTGCGGGGCAGTCCGAGTGCTGCGGATGACTTGTCTCCGCCTGAGTTGGCAACTCCGTGGGTCAGAAGCAGCAGTTCTGCGGACTCTGGTGTTACGAATATTCAGGAAGCAGATTCAGAACATGCGACGGGCTGCAGCAGTGACCGGTGAGTGCGGCAGCTACTTCTCCGTGACCGGATCAGAAAGGTCCAGAAAATCCTGCAGTGGCAGGTAATAGCCAACGTCGCCCTCGTTGCTGCCGTAGCAGACGACAAGAAAGCTGCACTGTGACAGCTGTGCCGGGCTGGCAGAAAAGGACACGGTTGTGACATCTGCTGACTGCCGATGATGAACGGGATTTGGCTGCAATTGAGCCGACAGCTGTTGACTCCCGTCAGCTGCCCGCATGCGCAATTCCGCATAGGTGAATTTTTCGAGCCAGCCGACCTTCCGGAACTCCAGCCAGACTTTGATTCCGGCATCTCCATTTCGCCGCGCATGCATGGTGATGCCGTATTTTTGTTTCGCCTGTTCCCTGGTAAGTGTGCCGACTGAGATTTCGGCGGTGACTCTGCTGGAATGCTGTAGTGAGATCAGCAGCAGGCAAATGGTGACCAGATGTCGGCTGGAAGTCATGATGCAGTTCCTGTGATGATGTCCCGCTGCAGCGGTTGATGTGAGGGAGTAATCGTGTCAGGGAACAGCTTGAGAACTGGTCTGTGGGATCAATTATCAGAGTACTGTTGAGGGTATTCAGCGTTCGCTGCAACTGGGGTGATCCTGCGTCAGACTTTTCGCAGGCTGCGCTGACTTACAGGCCATAACGGCGCGTTTTCTTCCACATTGTGACTCGGCTCACGCCCAGTTGTCGTGCGGCTTCGGCTTTGTTGCCACCGG
>JALRDR010000194.1 GCA_023262145.1 Planctomycetaceae bacterium
ACGCTGCTGGGTCAGCGACAGCACCACCCGCCCGGTGCCCTTGTCAACGCTGAACTCGCTCATCCCGTCCGCAGAAACGCTGTCGACCGTGAGCGATTCTGAAACCTGCAGTGCCAGCTGAAAGACTCCCGCTCGCTCCACCGTATAATTGAGCACCGATCGCACAGCCAGCTCGTCATCGCGAAATGTGTACTGCGACGACTGCTCTACCGTCAGACGCGGTTCGACCGGAGTCACGCGGACCGACAGCTGGCTGCGCACACCACGATGCTCCCATATCGCCCCCGCTGCTCCGCCCTTCTCCTGACTCTCATCCGCTCCGGTCTGACGAACTCCCGACTGCTCCGTGACCAGCGCCGTCAATGCTGGATCAGTAGTAATCCTCAGCTGACCGTTTTCCCGCAGCACACCTTCAGCGTGAACCCCCTGCACAACCCCCTCCCGATCACGACCCAGCAACTGGATCGTCTCTCCTTCAAATGTTCGCTCACTCTGCACCTCCAGCTGAAGCGATGAACTGGCAGAACTGAGCAACTCCACAATCAGCACCTGATGACTGGCACCGACAGCGTTCAGTTTCCACGATCGGATCCGCCCCCCCGTACTGGAGACGTCAATTACCCGCGCATCCGGAGCAATCTGCAACCGTACTTCCTCAAGCTGGCCCCGCAGAATCTCGTAATTCAGCGATGTGCGATACTGTGCCAGACCACTCTCCAGCCTCACGTCTGTCTCTGATGAGACGGATGTCAGGAGATCCATCTCCGGCCGACTGCCAGCCCGTGGAAACCAGCTCACGTCAAATCGTTCGGTTGCTCCAAGCCCGGCCCTGACGATTGTGGTACCTCCGCTGACCTGATCCGCCGGCACCGCACGCAGAACCTGCATGGGCGCAATTCGCACATCCTGATCCTGCTCCGGGATCGTTACCTGCAGGTTTGTAATGCCGCTGCTCGGACAGCGTATCTCAAATGATCTTGATTCCGGTGAGGTGATGACCGCAGCAAGCAATTCCATCGAGACGACCGTCTCTGTCGTCCCGCTGATCAACAACCGATATTGCTCTTCCCCAACCGCCTGCAGCAGAACTCTGCCTGCAGAAGCCTCCACTTTTCCGACAGCGACGTTGCCAAGTCGTAATGGCAGGCTCACCCAGACCGCAGATTCCTGCAGGACCCGGATGTCGAGGGTCAGGCTGAGTCGCACAACGTCACCCTCAACCACCGCATTCCAGTCCGCCGATCGAATCAATGCATTCACGTCACTCGGACGTAACTGAGCCGCTGCAACTGCCGATCGCAGCATCTCCAGGTATTCTGCGTATGGCAGCACCACGGACGCGTCCTGACGGTTGAAGACTCGGCTGAGCTCTTTGAATGGCACATAAATCAGACGATCCCAGCGATCCAGAAGCGGCGAATCAGCCTGCTCTGCCGACGTATCCTGCTCGTCGCTGGAAGCTGCCAACGCAGGGGCATCCTGAGCAGTCAGCGGGGTTGTCAATTGAGCCAGCATCACTGACAGACCAGCAACCATTAACAGCAGGCATTGATACCATCGTCTCATCTGATCAGCCTTCGCTTTTGTTCTGAATCACCACTCAGACAGTGCTTACCACTTCGCCCTGCAACCCGACAGCCTCGTTGAACTGTCGCCCTCGCACATCCACCCGCGTCCTGCTGGCGATCAATCCTGCTTGTAATCATCACCGACGAACATCACGGAAATTCCTCACGCCCAACAAACAGGACCGACGACCAGAATGCCCCGTTCATCACCTCCGAAAATCCCGCAGCTCAACAGCACGCGACTGCCCCTCCGTCGAAACAGCCCTGCTGAAACTTACCCCGCTGAAACTGAGACGGGCACCTGACGGTAGTCGGAGCCGATCCGTTCTGTCGGACATCTTTCGGACATC
>JALRDR010000220.1 GCA_023262145.1 Planctomycetaceae bacterium
GCATGCGATTCGGTTGTACATGCTGGAGACGGGCTCCGACCTCAATTCGGCTCGCAAGGTCATTGAGGCAACGATGCCGACCGGCTGGTAATGAGGGCTGGGTGACTGCCTCGTGAACTGTGCCAGGACCTGGATTTCCTCGGCGTATCTGGTTGCTGAGGTTCGGCCGACTTTCCGGCAGTCCAGCCTGCTTTGTCAGGACAGGCGCGACTGTCGTTACGAACGTCTGCTCCTATTGCCCCGAAGGAAGTGCTGCCGATAGACTGAAGGCGGATCGGCAGGTTCTGCCGAAGCTTCCGAGGTTGCAGTGGCGGCAGCGGGCTGGACTCCGCTGCGAAAGGAATCGCTCCGTGGCTCTAGCGCTGGTGGTATTTGCCGCAGGCATGCTGTACTGGATTTACGACGGCTATGGTCGTTTTCTGAAGTTGTTGTGTGCAGTTCGCGGTTGCCAGCATCCGCAACCGGTGTCAGATCTGCCAACGGTCTGTATTCTGCTCACCGTACACAACGAGGCAGAGGTAGTGCGGCAGCGGATTGAGAATCTGCTGGATTCAGATTATCCGAAAGAGCTGCTTCAGATAGTTGTGGCCTCGGATGGCTCTACAGATGCAACGAATCAGATTGTGCGATCTCTGAATCATCCTCGTGTACGGCTGATCGAGTGCCCTGGTGGCGGCAAGACAGTGGCACAGAATCTGGTGCTCCCGCAGCTGACGGCGGATGTTGTCGTCTTCACCGACGCTGGTGTGATCTTTGATCGAGCCTGGGTTTCCAGTGCGGCACGCCACTTCAGTGATGAACGCGTCGGGGCTGTCG
This sequence comes from Planctomycetaceae bacterium, assembly GCA_023262145.1. Classification (GTDB taxonomy): domain Bacteria; phylum Planctomycetota; class Planctomycetia; order Planctomycetales; family Planctomycetaceae; genus SXXK01. Next base: position 817 of record JALRDR010000220.1, read on the forward strand.
ATGGGCGTCTGATTTTTGGATCTCCGGATGACAGTCAGCTGAATCAGAGTCAGGGCTTTTACTGGCGTTATGAGCTGCTGTTGCGGGATTTTGAATCGCGACTGGGAATTCTGGCGGTTGTGTCCGGATCAGGGTTTGCGATTCGTCGCAGCTGTTTCGTGCCGATGGATCCGTGGATTGGCGAGGACTGCATCGTGCCACTTGATGTTGTGAAAGCTGGCTTCCGTGTGCGGCACGAACCGCTGGCTCTGGCGTATGACCAGTTTGAGGCGGGGGAAGAAGTGACTTTGCGGCGACGTATTCGGATGACGCTGCGCAACTGGCAGGGAACGTGGCTTCGCAGTGAGCTGCTGAATCCATTTCGTAATCCCGGAGTAGCGTTTGCTCTCTGGTCGCATAAGATCCTCCGCTGGATGTCTCCTGTTTTTCTGCTGCTCGGCAGTGGGGCTGCTGTTTGCGCCATGCTGCAGGATCCCGGCTGGCTGCAGGGAGTAATTCTGCTGCCATGGATTTCGCTGTTCTTACTGGGCGCATTTCACGCTCTGTTCGAACGAAAGCGTCGAATCCTGCCTGGTTGCGGTACCGCCTTCAGTTTTCTTCTGGCGAATGTGGCTTTTATGATAGGGATACTCCGAGCACTCCAGGGGCGGCAGGTCCGTTCCTACCACAATCAGCAGGCGAGTGCTCGTTGACTCGCTCCTTCGCTGACAGGAATTTCGCTGCTGCGGAGTGGTGCAGAATTTCCGCATGAATCATGTCTGATTATTGAACCTCAAATCTGGGGGAGGGGCTGGATGATGTCAGTAAGTAATCATGCCGCGCGAACTGCTGTGCAGTCCGCCGGGAACTCTCTGGCTGCCTGTGCGACGGCAGCATTCGGGTTGACTCTGCTGGCAGCGTTGCTCGCAGGATCGTCCTGTTGTTCTTTGGAAGCAAAGGAACCTGTGTCTGTGGCTGCAGAGAAACTTTCGGCGGATAATCCATTTTCCCGCCCCAGCCCATTGCCTTATCAGGCTCCGGAATTTGATCGAATCCGGGAAGAACACTATCTGCCAGCGTTCCTTGAAGGGATGGCTGAGCAGTTGCGGGAGCTGGATGCAATTACGGCGGTTGCTGAGCCGGCAACCTTTGAGAATACGATTCTTCCGCTGGAGAAATCGGGCGCTCTGCTCACCAGAGTGCGGAATGTCTTCTCCAATCTGACGTCTTCGAACAAGACGGAGGGCCTGCAGAATATTGAAACAGAACTGGCACCGCTGCAGGCGGCTCATGCAGACAACATTCTGCTGAACGGCAAGCTGTTTTCCCGAGTGAAGTCGTTATGGGATCGTCGTACAGACCTCGGGTTGCAGCCGGAACAGCTGGAAGTTCTGCGTCAGCACTATGAAAGTTTTGTACGTGCCGGAGCCAGTTTGCCAGAGAACAAGAAGGCTCAGATTCGCGTACTGAATGAACGCATCTCAAAACTTGAGACGCAATTCGACGAGAACCTCCTGGCTGTGGTCACAGAGCGAGCCGTTGTTGTGGATGCAGTGGAACAGCTGGATGGACTTGCCGAGGGCGATATTGCAGCCGCAAAGGAACTGGCAACGGAACGCGGGCACGACGGCAAGTACATTCTGGAGATTACAAATACGACGCGAGTCCCCGTTCTGACATCCCTGAACAACCGTGATCTGCGAAAACGAGTCTGGGAGGCATCTGCTCAGCGGGCCCTGGGACGCGATGGTGGTGTCGATAATCGTCCGATCATTCTGGAACTGGCTCGGCTGCGAGCGGAGCGAGCGGCACTGCTGGGCTTCCCAAGCCACTCAGCATTCAAGCTGCAGAATCAGATGGCTCGCCATCCTAATGCGGCACTGAAGATGCTTACGGACCTGGCACCAGGCGTGGTCGAGCGTGCTCGTGAAGAAGCAGCAGACCTGGTAACGATGATTCGCAGTCGGGGTGCGGATCATGACCTGCAGCCGTGGGACTGGGAATACTACGCTGAGAAAGTGCGACAGGAACGATTTGAGTTTGATGAAAGTGAAGTAAAGCCCTACTTCGAACTGAATACGGTTCTGGAGAAGGGTGTGTTCTTCACCATGAACAAGCTGTTTGGAATCACATTCCGTCGGCGTACGGACCTGCCCGTGTTTCAGGCAGACGTGCGGATCTTTGACGTGCTTGACGGGGACGGCAGGCAGATCGGCTTGTTCTACTTTGATCCGTTCCGTCGCCCGGAGAAACGCGGTGGAGCGTGGATGAGCTCCTTTGTGGATCAGTCGGCACTGCTGGGGGAGCATCCGGTAATTACGAATACGCTGAACATCCCTCGACCGGCAAGCGGTGAACCTGCACTGATCAGCTTTGACAACGTGATCACAATGTTTCATGAGATGGGGCATGCCGTTCACGGTTTGTTTTCAGACGTGACCTACCCCTCGGTCTCGGGAACAAACACACCACGCGACTTTGTGGAGTTTCCGTCGACGTTTGAGGAGGACTGGGCGGTGACTCCGGAGATTCTGGCGAATTACGCACTGCACTATCAGACAGGTGAGCGGATTCCGGATGAACTTCTGAACAAGGTGATTCGCGCCAGTCGGTTCAACCAGGGGTTTGATACGCTGGAATACCTCTCAGCAGCTCTGCTTGATCTGGAATGGCACAGTCTGAGTGCCGATCAGATTCCGGAGGACGTCGAGGCATTTGAAGCGGCTGCTCTGAAGAAGCATGGTGTTGATTTCGCTCCAGTGCCACCGCGTTATCGGACGGCCTACTTTGCTCACATCTGGGGTGGTGGATATTCATCCAGCTACTACGCGTATATCTGGAGTGAAGTGCTGGCAGCGGATGCGTTTGCCTTCATGAAGGAGAACGGTGGTTGTACTCGTGAAAACGGAGACCTCATTCGCAGTCAGATTCTTTCCCGCGGCAGCAGTCGTGATCCGATGGATTCATGGAAGGCATTTCGCGGTCGCGAACCTGAGGTGGAGGCCTTACTGATTCGCCGCGGGTTGAAGTGAGCGAGTTTCAGAGCGAGCTTCTGTATCATCGACAGGATTCAGCATGGCAGACCTGCACAGCGGGTCTGCCATGTTTGCTGGATGGAAGAAGCTGTTCCTCCCGGGGTGCCCGCGAATGGAAGGCAGATCCTCCGGAAGCCGCCGGCCCTCGTCCAGTCCTGCCTGCTCCCGGCAGAGATGCCGAGCCTGCTGGAGATCGGCTACTGTCCCGCGAGGTGGCTCGACAGGAATGTTCGGATACTGCAGAGGGACATTCAGTGTGGTGCGCGAAGCCGAATATACGGGTGATCGGCTTCCACGGGCAGCAGACAATGGCAGTTGACTCTATCCTGACGCCACGCAGATCAGAAAACTCAGACGCAAAACCGCGTGTCTGCAGTGCATTCGCAGCGACCAAAGTCCGTCAAGGATCAATTGGCAGGCTGCAGTAACCAGACTTTGGGGGAACGTATCCCGGGGCGGATTTCGCCACTGGGAATCACCCAGCCGTGAGGCGTGGAGACTGGTGTTGCTGTGACAACTGCCGGTGGGAAGCTGCCACCATTCATCCAGCCCGTTGCTGCCGTGGAGAGTATTCGAATCTGCTGCGGAAACCCCTTGTGATCATCCGGAGCGACTCCCACCTGTTTTCCGTCATCTCCACCGAGCAGCAGCATGCTTTGCTGTGCGACTGGTGCTGGTGACGGCGCGGCAACAGACGGCGTCATCAGTCGGGGAAGTGCAATCCAATTGTTTTGCTGAGGATCAAACTGCCACGCATCGAGCAGGTAGCTGCGCTGTGGTGCATTATCGGCAGTCGCTGCAAGAGATGCTCCTCCAGCAATCCACAGTTTGCCGTTTACGGCGGCTGCGGTGGCAAGAATCCGTGGTTGACCAGGGCAGGGAGGCAGTTCCTTCCAGCCGGCAGCGGGGTGATGCAGGTCCATCGCCAGCCAGCTGGATTCTGCCGGAGCGGAGGTGGCATTGCTCTGACCACCACCAACGATCAGCAGCGATCCGACAACGGCGCCGAAGTGATTCGCTCGCGGTGCAGGCAGTGAGGGAAGTTTCCGGATCTGCAACTGACCATCCACCATGCTGAGACTAAGCGCATCCGCTCGGTGTTCCTCTGCATTGCTGCCGCCCACGCAGATGACTCGGTCCGCAAATGTCACGGATACACCGTATCCAATCGGGCGCGGTACCGTCCCCACCAGCTTCCATGGCTGTGCACTGTCGGCAGGCTGATGCAGGGAGTCAGTCGACAGAGCGAACACATGGTCGTACCAGACTTTCTTGCCACCCTCCCACGGGCGGCCGGCCGGGAAGTTGGCTCCACCAATCACGAGGACATGGTCGCCGGAGACTCCGCCCATGGCGCCAGCGAAGCCTTCCTTGTCCGGAAGTGGCGGGAGTTCCCGGACGGTGAACGGATCTGCCGCACGCGACGGCTCGACGGCTGCAAGGCACAGCAAGGCGGCGCAGCTGATTCTGAAAAAAACCTGCAGCATGATGATTCTCCTGGAGCGGCCGACATTGGTTCCTGGCAGGCAGAAACCCCTGCGCCGCATGATATACTGCGGAAAGACGACTGAACACCAGCCGGCCAGGAGCC
>JALRDR010000248.1 GCA_023262145.1 Planctomycetaceae bacterium
CAGCCTGCAGAATTCCGCCGCCCTGCCTGCAGCCAGCCTGCAGAATGTTGCTGTCAGTTCTGGTTCAGCAGATGACGAAATGGTGTCGCTGGCAGTCCGGCGGAATTCTGCAGGCTGGCTGCAGGCAGGGCGGCCCATGCATAGCGAATTCCCTGAGGCATGGATACGGCGGCGGAAGATACCACCACACGATCTGCGGTGACGGAAGCGGAGGCGACGTGCCAGCTCCCGTCCGTGTTGAGCAGTTCGAAACCCAATGGCGACTGCCCGTCCGCAGACTGCAGACCGCGGGCAGCGTGGCGAAATGTGACAGTCACGCTTTGTCCAGTGAAGTCGAATACTGCGGGAATGGGGCCGGACGCTGCTGCTACGGGTCTGTCATAGACATCCGCCAAGGCCCACAGCGAGAGGCGTTTACCGACGTCCTGCTTGTTTTTCGGGTGAATGTCCTTTGCTTCGCCGATGTCAATGGTGATCGCCATGCCGGTGGAGGGCAGGCTGAGTGTCTGCAGCATGCCGTCACGGACTTCGGTCCAGCCCGCATCGTCTGCGGTGTAGTTGGGCAGCTGGACCCATGCGAATGGCAGTTCCGCATTCCAGCGGGAACGCCAGTCCCTGATGAGCGCTGGCAGCTGATGTCGGTACAGATCAGGGCGTTGTGAGTTGGCATTGTTTTCCCCCTGATACCACACTATTCCGCGCAGGGTATAGGGAATCAGGGGATTGATTTTTCCGTTGAACAGCCAGCCCGGAGCTCCTCGGCGGCGGTGGGTTTCGAGTGGATTGCGTGGGCGGCGAAGTCCGGTTTCTCCTGCTTTGACACGTTCTTCAAAGCGACGGAGTTGTCGTTCATACCCAGCGGTGGCCGCCGCCTCATCGTAGCTTTCGAATCCCTGCAGCAGTTCCCGGGTGTGATCTGCCAGTTCTGCAGTGTTGAGTTGCGCTGCTGCGGAGATCCACGATTCGATGGGCGTGCCGCCGACGGAAGAATTGATCAGGCCAACCGGAACATCAAGAGCCGTGTGCAGTTCACGACCAAAGAAAAACAGGGTGGCCGAAAAGGCGGATGCCGTCTCGGGCGTACAGACCTGCCACTCACCGCGAGGCGTCGCGCCTGGTACGGCGGCAGCCACGGAACCTTCTGTAAACAGTCGGATTGTCGGCAGATCTGCTGCGGCCGCTTCCTGTTCCGGATCAAGAGCCCGGCGGACCTGCATCGCCATATTGGATTGCCCGGATCCGAGCCACACTTCGCCAACCAGAACGTCGCTGATGGTGATGTCTGCGTCCGCTGCCGGATCGGACACAGTCAGAGTTGCGGGAGTTGCTGAAGCCGGCAGAGGCTGCAGCGTTGTACGCCAGGCTCCGGCCGCATCTGCCGTTGCTGAAACGGTTTGTTCTCCGAACCTGACATGAACCGTATGTCCGGCAGCAGCAGTCCCCCAGACGGCAACGGGTTGCTGCCGCTGCAGCACCATGTGATCTGTGAAGATGCCGGCAAGCTGGAATTCCGCAGCAGAGAGCAACGGACAGCATGTTGCAGCCAGCGTCAGCAGAACGAGTCGGATATGCAGCATTGGAGATCAACCCTGGAAGTGCGGAAGTCGCAGCACGGAAAGTGGCGTCAAGCAAGAGCATGCTGAAAGCTTTGCGATTGCAAACAGACACCTCGTAAGCATGGCACCACACTCGGAGTTTAGCGAATTCCGGCCGGTCAGCACATCAGACCGGGAAACCCCGTGTCCGGTTCTCAGCCATTTTCACGTGCCTGTTGACCAGAATTGTGACTAGTGTCGGGCGCTGGTCGGAATTCTGTTCAGCCGCAGTTTTGTACGGCAGGTGGGATCAATTTGTCGCCGTGGTTCACGGGCGGAGTTTGAAAATCGCAGCAGGATCAGGCAGCCTGATGAGTGAGCTCAATTCGCAGCAGGTGATGCTGTCGGGGCTGTGGGGTTAGGGGCGGAACGTGGCAATCGACCAGACAAACGTGGCCGGACAAAAGTTAGCGGGGCTCCGGCTATCGGGTGCTGCGCTGCACCCCAGGCATGCGGTAGCGGCGGTGGTTCAGGAGCAGGGTGCTGCGGGAGCAGTGTACCGGCAACGAATTCTGGAGTGGCTGCGATGGCCAATGTCTGTTGTGCGGTTGAAAGCCTGATATTTGCGGGCCGGGTTAACGTAGCTGCCGGAGCCGCCCCCCTGGGGCAAGCTGTTTTTTTTATAAATAGCCGTTTTCTTGCGTCTTTATCGCAATTTGGCTGCCATTATTGACTATTTGTGTTTCATACCGTACATTCCTGCTGCATTAATCCCGTTTTCAGGAATTGCGGTCTGTCTGTCAACGACTGGGGCCGCCTCATTTTGCCTTCAGAAGGAGACCGCAGACGATGCAGCAGAAGCCCCCCAAATGGTTCCGTAAACAAGGCTTTACCCTGATCGAACTGCTGGTGGTAATCGCCATCATCGCCATCTTGGCGGGAATGCTCCTGCCGGCCCTCGGCAAGGCGAAGTCCAAGACCCAAGGTATCCAGTGCATGAACAACGGACGGCAGATGATGATGGCCTGGAGGCTCTACGCCGAGGACCATCAGGATCTTCTGGTCGAATCCCTCGAGGGAGGACCAGAGACGAACCTCCGGCCGCTTCTGGTCGCCGGAAGCGCCAGTGACAACCCCACCAATACCATCGACAAGAGCCCGCTGGCAAAATACCTGGGCAACACCCGCGAGGTCTGGAAATGCCCCTCCGACCGCACGACGCGGATCGAGGGCGGACGCAAGCTGCTGCGGGTGCGCAGCCAGTCGATGAGCCAAGTGTTCGATTACGGTGGGTGGCTGCCGTCGCCACCCTACAGGACCTATTCGCGCTTGGCCCACATCGTGAACCCGACCCAGACCTGGGTGCTCGTGGACGAACACCCCGACAGCATCAACGACGCCGCCTGCGCCGTGCAGATGATCCGGCCCGATGCCAAGACCGGCAACATCATCGACTTCCCGGCCGCCTACCACAACGGGGCCGCGGGATTTTCCTTCGCCGACGGGCATTCCGAGATCCACCGTTGGGTCGGCGGCAAGATCAAGACCTTCGGCAGGGGTTCCAAC
>JALRDR010000270.1 GCA_023262145.1 Planctomycetaceae bacterium
TACCATTGATAGCCTATTGCTTTAATTGTTACATCTGCTTTAGGAATATTATCTTGCGAATAAAGAACTTTAAATGATGGAACTGCAATCATCATTGACGCAACGGTTTCGGGATGCTGCTCCGCCAGATCTGTCGTCTCACCGATGTCCGTCTGCAGGTTGTAGAGCTCCCAGGGCCGATTATCATCCGGCCTGACCAGCTTCCAGTCCCCCATCTGAATCGCTCGGCCACGAGCGCAATTCCATGCCAGAACTTCGTGCCCTTCGCGTTGATCTCCTCGAAATACCGGCGTGAGCGTCCTGCCTTCCATGGGTACGGGCTGACGCCCCTGGAACTCAGTCGGATAATCAACGCCAGCCACATCCAGACACGTGGCCATGATGTCCATCACGTGTCCAGGCTGTTCGGTCAGCTGGCCGTGGCCACTGATCACGCGTGGCCAGCGTGCAATCAGCGGTGTGCGGATCCCCCCTTCGTACGCCGACTGCTTGGTGTCCCGCAGCGGAGTATTGCTGGTCAACGCCCACGCCAGTCCGTAACCCGCAAAGGTGACCGCTGGCCCCGGCATCAGATCCGGACCGCTCCCTGCTCGGATCGACACACCGTCCTTTCGCCAGCTGGCACTGTTGGAGGCATTGAATCCGAATCCGCCGCTTGTGGGCCCGAAGCCTCCGTCGGGCGCAGCCCCGTTGTCTGAGAGAAACAGGACCAGCGTATTGTCCGCGCGACCGGAATCCTGAAGAATGCTCAGCAACTGCCCCACACCACGGTCAACGTTGGAGATCTGGGCGGCATACACCGCCATTCGCTCCGCCTGCCAGTCCTTGTGCGGATCCTTCGACCAGTCGGGGACAGCAGGTGCTCGAGTGGCGGGAGTCGCATTCTTCGGCAGCAATCCCAGTTCCTGCTGCCGCTCAACTCGTGCCGCACGCCAGTCGTCCCAGCCTTGACTGCGATAGCGTTCCCGATACGGTGCGATCGTCTGTTCTCTTGCATGCAACGGCCAGTGCGGGGCGATGTACGCCACATACAGAAAGAACGGATCCTTGCTCAAGACGGCATCCTGCAGAAATGCTGCAGCATATTCGTTGAATGCATCCGTCATGAAAAAACCGGACTCTGGAAACTCCCACGGCTGATCATCAAGGTAAAAGTCGTTGCTGGCCACCGCATTCCAGTAGCTGATCTTTCCCTGGCAGTTCGGACCAAAGAATCGATCAAACCCGCGTTTAACCGCCAGATCGCGTCCCTGCCATTTGCCAACCATCGCGGTCTGATAGCCACCAGCCTGAAGGAGTTCCGGAATGAGCACACAGCGATTGTAGTCCTTCGGCTCGTTCCAGCGATCACCACGATGCCCCGTCTGCTGACAATAGAGTCCCGTCAGCAGTGATGCGCGTGTCGCTCCGCAGACAGCGTTGTTATAGAACCGCGTGAATCGCAGCCCCGCGGCCGCCAATGAATCAATGTGCGGCGTTTCTATTTCACCGCCATAACACCCCAGATCTGACCAGCCCATGTCATCGACCATGATGAGCAGAATGTCGGGGCGTTCTGCCGCGTGAACAGATGCCGTCACAAGAAACGCCAGAAATATGATTCGCATGGAAATACCCTGACTTCTGCTGATGGATGCGACGAATTCCCTCAAACGCAGCTCGCGTCCATCGGCGGCCTGGTTGCATCTGCACTGACAGCCGCAACGCAATCGACTCAGCTCTCCAGTTCCACAATCAGCTCCCTGCGCACACCCCGCATGTCCATCTCAAACTCAATGTCGACAATTGGAGGTCTTGAATAAAACCAGCGTATGCCCACTGCAGCCGCAACAGGAATCTCCGGAATCAGAATATCAGACAACGACAATCGCAAATCGTGCGCTGTGTAAACGTCGATCATCGTGAGCTGTTCATGGCGGGCACCAAGTCCAGCCAGTCGAGTATTCATGATCCCGACAACACAACGTGCTTTCTCCGCCATCGCCTCTCTACTGACGTCGCCGGCACGAACTATTTTCGTTGAATCCAGTGCTTTTGTGGGCAGTTCACCGCCGCCAGCAACAACAAACGTACCGGCTGCCGAGTCGGAGGGACAGCAGTATGAAAAACCAAACAGCACCGTCTCAGCAGGTGCCGCAGCCACCGGAGCCACATTTGTGCGCGCAACCGGGTTTTGCCCATCCACCGGCATATCCCATTCATTCAGCAACGCACGGTAGTCGCGATTAAAGTCAATGAATCCGTCCATCGTATGCGGACGCGGACACCGCAGCTCCACACCGCACAACGCATGCTGGCTCAGACCAAGCGATTCCAGATAACGCCGCGCTGCACAC
>JALRDR010000526.1 GCA_023262145.1 Planctomycetaceae bacterium
CCGGTGGACCAGGAGTCTCCGCCGCGGAGACGCTGCTTACGGAGCTCCAGGTCTCCGAACAGGTTCCCGGCGACATTGCCGCTCATGTGGGAGCAGTTGCGCTGGACTTTGACCGATTTGATCTGGCCCTGAAATGGCTCAGCAGAGCCCGCCTGCTGAGCCCACGACCAAACTACGTGTTACTGAACAATCTGGCAATTCTTGGTGTGCGCGGCCCGGAGGCAAACGCAGAGAGTCGTGAAGGTGCGTTAGGGCTGATCGAGCAGGCATTGACGCTGCAGCCGGATCACCCGGAACTCCTGGCAACCAGAGGAGAAGTGCTGCTTTCGCTGAACAGGCCACGCATGGCACTTCGCGATTTGCAGAGTTCCTTCGAGCGAGATAAGCTGAATCCCCATACGCTGCGGCTGCTGGCGGAGGCGCAGGACCAAAATGGTGAAGACTCCACTGAGGTGCGCGAACTGCTCCGGAGAATCACGAAGGGTACGCTTCAGGATCGGTAGCTTCGCTTTGCGAAGCGGGCTTTTGGGGATTTGCCGTATACCGGATGTACGTGTCCCCGGGGATCGCATCGTCGCCAATTGTTTCCCTGTGTGGTTGTATCCGGTGCAGCTTTCGCCCCGATCAGTCTCTTATCCGGCTCCACATCTGTTGATGTAGTCTCAGGTGTTCAATGGAACCATCTCAGTCATGGCGTTCTGTTCTCGGGGTAATGGTCACCGGGATCATCATGGTGCTGCTTTTCGAGGTCGCTGTCGGTCCTCGGGTTGATGTGCCGTCCGGGATCTACACCTCAGTCGGTCGTGATTTTCGCAAACTGATTGACCGTCGCATTGAGCAACCATCGTTGATTCGGATGTCACTGTTCACAGCCATCTCATCGAGTGCAGAGCGGGGGCCCTTCGCAGAATGGTGCCGAGGGCAGCGATCGTTTCGAGCTCCCTCTGAAGCTGGTGAGCATCCGGTATTTGTTGCCGGACCAGCGACGGCGGTGGCCGCGGTACGTATGGACGCCTTTCCACTCGAAGCATCTCGAGTTCCTGATCTTGATGGATTCTCGGCGGAGTGCTGGTTTCGTTGGCATGGAATGGGGAGTCGACCATCGGCAAACATTGCCAACACTGGCTCAGTGATGACTTTTGGTGATGGAGTGGGGCATGGCTGGGGGCTCACTCTCAATTGTGTGACTGGACACCTGAACTTCAATATTGGTCGCGATAAGCCGCAGGGCTCTGCCTCAATTACCAGCGTTTCGCGAATTCCTCCCCATGTCTGGGCTCACGTCACCGTCGTCAGGGATGGGGACACGATCAGGTGCTATGTGAATGGGCTGCTTTCTGCTGTGGGAAGGGGTGTTGGAGTGTCGGGGACCGCTCCGCCGTGGGCTCAGCTCAGACTTGGATATGTCGGTAACGGGCTTGGTTCCGTCGTGTGCGATTATGCGGGAGCAGCGATGTATGACCGCCCCCTTTCGGACGCGGAGGTCTTCAGGCTGAATTATCCGGCAGCGGCGGAGCAGTGGAGTCGTTCCCTGCTGCAGGCAAGGTCGCTGCTGACAGCGGGGCGTCCATCCGAGGCAATTGCGGAATTACAGAAGTATCCGGAGCTCACATCACTGCCATACCAATGGACAAGGCTGGAGGCCTTGCTGGAACAGGGAGACCAGGAGGAGGCAGCCGTGGTCGCCAGCAATCTGATCAGAATGAGCGATCAACGTTCGAGAGAATCACCACAGCCTGCCCTGGATTTCACAGCGGCCGCCGCTCGACTACTGTTGCGCGTTGTGGAAAACGGAATCAGATTTGAGAGCACTTCTGAGCAACGCATGTCCGGGCTGATCAATGCGGTTCACATCGAATTATCCAGTGCTGCGACCGCGGGACTACAGGAAGCAAATTCGCAATTCGTAACGGAGCAGCGACAGTTGTGGGGAGACAAGCTGGCTGCGCTTTTCAGGAATGGGCTGCAACCACGTCTGCTGCAGGTCTGTGGTGACTGCCATGAGCACGAGAACTGGATTGCTGATGCGCAGTTCATCTTTGGTGAGCAGCATGATGTGCAGGAGCAGACTGCGGAGCAACGGGCAAAGCTGATTGAGGTACTTGCTGCAGAAACAATGCCCCCAGCGGGCAGCATTCCGCTGGGGGAGTC
>JALRDR010000545.1 GCA_023262145.1 Planctomycetaceae bacterium
CTTGTTCAACGTTGTTTCTCTGAGCCTCACACTGGCGTGATCTTCGAACGCCTCCCGGAATGCTGACCAGCTTGCAGAGCGTGTCGTTGACAGCCCGCGCTCGAGCTCCGTCTGCCACGCTCCAGCCAGCTTTTGAGCTCGCTCCGGATCTTAAGTGCCGCTGCTCTTCCAGATCTTCTTACCAGTGACAGGGCAGATTGCCTCTGGGAAGAATGTGCTGCTTTTTGAACAACGATTGCAGGAATTCATCGGAAATCCACGGATCCTGTCCACTGGAGAAATGTCTGCGACCATCAGCTTGGCACTGTACATGGCGGGAGTGCGTCCCGGTGATGAAGTGATCTCATCGCCGCTGGCGTGCGTCGCAACAAATGCTCCGGTCCGCAATCTGTTCGCGAATATTCGCTGGTGCGATTGCGATCCTGCGACCGGCGCACTGGACCCGGAAGCACTGCGGAGAACCGTTACCCCCGCCACTAAAGCCATTATCGCTTTTCACTGGGCCGGCAATCCGCTGGAGCCGTGTACGATGTCGCGCATTCAGCCGGGATTCCCGTAGTGGAAGACTTATCAGAGGCTCTTGGCGCCGAGTACCGTGGCACTCGGCTGGGCAATACGGGGGGCGATTTCGCCGTTTACTCGTTCTATCCCAATCGTCACCTGACGACACTTGAGGGCTCGGCAATTGCTTTTCGCAGCAATGAAGACTTTGAACGCTGCCGCTGGCTCAGACGATACGGTATTCACGTTCCATCTTTTCGGACGCAGAATGGAGAAATCAACCCCGCCAGCGACATCGCAGAAGCCGGGTGGAATACATGTATGAACCAGGTAACTGCTCTGGTTGGTGTGGAGCAGTTTAATTCACTTGAATAACGACTGGCGACGAACCGCTCCAACGGAGAATTCTACGACGAGTTCCTGAGTGATCTGCCATCTGTTCGTGTTCTGGACCGAACGGGTGCCTCGCGTTCGGCATATTGGGTGTACACGCTGCTTGCCGCTAACCGAGACGAACTTTCGCAACACCCCACAACTCACGGCATACAGAATTCCAGCGTTCACCTTCGGAATGACTTCTACAGCTGTTTTGGTTCCGGGGCAGCAGATCTTCCGGGAGTTAGGGAGTTCTCAAGCCAGGCAATCAGCATTCCCTGCGGATGGTGGGTGACACCTGAACAGCGAATGCAGATTGCTGAACTCATTGCAGGATTCCCCGGTAGCCATGTGTGACCTCAGGACCGTGAAAGAGATCGGTGGTGATGCACTTGAACAGTTCATCAACCTTGCCGATCAAGTTTTCCTGTTTGACAGGTCTCGCGCTGGCACTCTGCGAGAACGCCTGCCTGGTCTCTTCCGATCCGAGAACGAGCACAATCTGTTCGCGCTCTGCCGCAATGGTGAAGTTGTCGGTACAGCGGCAGTGAAGGAATTCTCCGGCAGAGCCCATCACAACAAATACAGCGCTGCGATGGTAGGCCTTGTCGCCATCCGAGAGGACTGCAGGGGGCAGGGACTTGGAGCGGAACTGATCACCCAAGTCTCAGAAGAGCTTGCACGACGATCGCTCGATTTTTGCGTCTTATGGACTCGGGCTTCAGCTTTCTATCGACGTGCTGGATGGTTCTCCTACGATACCGGAGTGCTCGGCTACTTTAGAAACCACACCCCCATTTTTCCGTGCATCGGTTTTTCTCCGCTCGATATGGCCGCAGAGCTTGAACAAATCCGCAACGAGTGGTTGCCCGACATCAATCAACGTCGTGCACACGACTACGCTGCAATTCCGTCCTCGGTGGAGAGGGTCATCTGTGTCAGGCCCCGGCGCAAAGGCTCCGCATATGCTCTCGCAGGTGTTCAAAATGACATGGCCTTCATCTATGAATTTGCCGGTGATCCGACGCACTACGCGGAAATATGGGGGCAGATCTCCAGCGGCTTTCGTGTGACCAGAGTAAATGAGCGATTTGGCGCGAACACTTACCAATGGTTTGTCAGTAATACCTCCGTTACGTGGGAAGCACAGGAGCTCGCAATGTGGTTACTCTCGAATACCGATTCGCATCTCGACGTGAAGTCAGTCTACGTGCCATATTTTGATCGAATCTGAAGCAATACCCCTGTCCGTTCTTGTGAGTGCTCCCGGCCCCTGATGCTTTGAGTGGCGTGCACAG
>JALRDR010000564.1 GCA_023262145.1 Planctomycetaceae bacterium
AGCCACCGTCAAGGAATCGTCGGGTCAGCCAGTCCAGCAGTTCAGGGTGACTTGGTTCTTCGCCAAGGCGCCCGAAGTCGTTGGGGGTGGGTACCAGGCCTTTCGCAAAATGGTGCTGCCAGATGCGGTTGACGATGACTCGAGTCGACAAAGGGTTGTCGGGCTGAGTAATCCAGTTGGCCAGTGCAGAACGTCGCCCTGTGGTGTGTTCTGTCGGCTGAATTTCCGGGGCCGGCAGCCCCAGCAGCGTAAAGAACGCCGGATCAACAGCAACCTTGTTGCCGTTGCTGTTGAATTCCGTGACGGCCGGTGTTGGTCCTACGTCTGTGGCAATGAAGGCCACGGGCAGGGCGGTCGGCTTGAGTGAATCAAAGGACTGCAGTTTTTCTGTGAGCTGCTGCCACTTCGCCAGCTTCTGCTCATCCTTCTCAAACTTCTTCTTGAAGTCAACTTTGCGGAGCGCATCATCAACCTGCCGCTGCACCAGTTGCGAAATCTGTTCTTCGTAGGCTGTGCGCTCCGCAGAAGGCCGGGAGTACATCTGTTTGACGGGGTCCGGGAAGACCCGCCACGCTCCGTCCGCCGTGCTGCGAAGGTAAGATCCTGTGAGTTCATTCAGCTGAGCGCGGATGTCCTTGGTCGCTTCTTCCCATGCCGCCTGCTTTGCGTTGTATTCAGAACGTTGCGACGAGGTGGCGAGGGTTCTGTCTTCCGGCCACCAGGTAGCGTTCAGAAATGCCTGCAGAGCGTAATAGTCCTTCTGCAGAATCGGGTCGAACTTATGGTCGTGACACTGAGCACAGCCGACACCCACACCGAGGAACGCTTCGCCGGTGACGTTGGTCATTTCAGTGATGATCAGATCCCACTGCATCTGTGCGTTTCGCTGATTCCATTCGTATACGCCGTGTCGCAGAAATGCCGTGGCGATGAGTTTATCCGGATCGTCGGGGGCAAATTCGTCGGCGGCAAGCTGTTCGCGCACAAAGTCGTCATACGGCTTGTCGTCGTTGAGTGAATTGATCACGTAGTCGCGGTAACGGTACGCATCGGGGCGATAACCGTCGGCGTTGTAACCATCACTGTCCGAATAGCGGACCACGTCCAGCCAGTGCTGACCCCAGCGTTCACCGTACCGTGGACTGTCCAGCAGACGGTCAACCTCTGCGGCAACGGCCTGATCCGGATCAGATTCCCAGGCTGTCACAAATGCTTCCAGTTCGGCGGGTGTTGGCGGCAGCCCGATCAGATCGAAATGCATGCGACGCAGAAGTTCAGGCGCAGAAGCAGCCGAGGCAGGTGTAAGCCCCTGTGCTTGCAGCGTGTAGAGCACAAACTGATCGACCTCGTTCTTCACCCAGTCGCTGGCGTTCTGTGGAACGGTTACGTCTGCCAATGGCTGCACTGCCCACCACGCCTTGTCAGTGGCTGTGAAACCGTCTTCGTCTTTTTGTTCGTCGGACCACGACTCAGCTGCAGGCCATGGCGCACCGAGCGCAATCCACTTTTCGAGATCCGCGATCTGCTGGACGGAAAGGGCATCACGCGGATCCGGAGGCATGGCGTAATCAGGATCAACGCGGCGCACCAGCTCCATGACCAACGACTGAGCGGGTTGCCCGGCGACAAGAGCGGGACCGGAATCGCCACCCTTGAGCAGCGGGGTGATATGGTCGGTGCGCAACCCACCCTCTGTCTTGCTGGGGCCATGGCATTTGAAGCAGTGATCAGCAAGGAGCGGGCGAATGCGGTTCTCAAAGAACTTCAGGCGTTCACCCGTCGCCACTTCGTCTGCTAACGTCGATGCGGGCAGCACAGACGCAACGGTGGCGAGCAGCATGGTGGTGATAATCGATTGACGCAGCTTCATGAGGTGTTCCGTGGCGCCTTGAGCGGCATGACTTCTGTTCCGTGGAGCGCGTGGCCCTCACGGAGTTTACACGATATTGCGGCGCAATTCACGACCATTTAGGCCGAGCTGGCACGGGAGGATATGTACAATTGTGCATTTCTTGAGGACGGTGCCTTCAGCGTATCGCACCGAAGTCAGTGCTTCCCCAGATTCGCACTTTTCAAGTTGAATCCGCGTCGTTCTCCCAAGCCAAGCAAGTGGGTGGCACCGCAAGTCAGGCAAGTGGGTGGCACCGGGATCTCCCCGAAGAGTGGCGGTGGGATTGCAGCGCCGGTGGGTGGCACCTCGAATCTCGTGCAGCGCCGGTGGGTGGCACCTCGAATCTCGGAAGTCGCCCGAAATGATCTCTGGCCCCCTCCGGTGGGTGGCACCAGAGCTTGAGAGCTTCTGAAGTGGATGGCACCGCTGGGGCTCCGCTTGTGGTGGCTGGCACCCAGATCTCCTGAGATCTGCAGGGGGGGTGCGGCCGGAATCTCCTGGTGCTACCGGAATGTCTTAATGAAACTCCCCATATTTTGCTGTCGCGTGGTTTGGATTCTTACAAACAGGTAGTGTGCCCGTGACAGGGGCTCTGACGGTTCAGGACCGATGGGACACGTTTCAGCCAGCTTGAGCCGTTCTGTTCGACCTGTCCAGGACTGAGGTACCCGAGTGGTGACGGACTTGGTCTTAGAGACGTTCGATGGATGCGAACACCCATGCGGAAGCTGCAGCTTAACGCTGGTAGCGGTGATGACCAGCTGACCCGGTGCTGGCAAGATGCTCAGCGGAGCTTGACTTTGGTCACGCCTGGATTGCGTAGGTGCAGAGACTGGCGGTAAGGGATAGCAAATGAGAGTTTGAAAGGGATGAGCTACGGGCTGTTCGCGTACGGGTGCGCAAAGTACGCGTTGTTTACTCTTGTATGACTGGCGGAGCAAAGACCATCAATCAACCGAGAATGGCGAAACTGAGCTTCGTCTCCAGACAGCAGAGGAGCCTTTTTGCCTGTGATTAAGTCATCCAATACTGTGGGCGGCTCGGCGAAGGCGGCGCATCTCTCGAAACGCGCGGCGGCTTTCGGGTCGTCC
>JALRDR010000628.1 GCA_023262145.1 Planctomycetaceae bacterium
AGAGACTTTTTACCCCTGCCCCTGCACCGTGATTGAGTGTTGCGACTCTTCCGTTATTTGCCTGTGAAAGGTTACCAGTTATTGCTTGCGTACCAGTTATCAGTATGTCTGCACCAGTCAATACTTGAGCACCTGCTGATAGTGATGTCAACGGAGCACGAAAATTGTATCGATATATTTTTGCTGTAGTTCCTGCACCGTCAGTGGGATAAGCATACTGTTCAGTCATTGATACTTGATCGGCTCCGGATAGGAAACGCCGGTGGTGGGGCACATGAGGTTGCGGCTAAAATGCACGACCTGCGTGCTGTCGTAATCGGCCACCATAAGGTTGCCTTTGCCCAGGCGCATCGCGGTCAAAATGCTCTTTTTAATGCGCTCTTCGCTCTCCGGTTCGGCCACGAGGCGGTCTATCACAATTTCAATATCGTGCGTCTTGTACCGGTCCAAACGTATGCCCCGCGTGATGTCCATCCATTCGCCGTTCACGCGCGCCTTCAAGTAGCCTTGCTTGGCCATGGACTCAAAGAGTTCGCGGTAATGCCCCTTTCGGGCCCGCACGACGGGGGCGAGCAGGGCGATGCGCTTTCCGGCGAAACGCTCCAGAATTTGCGCCCGAATCTCATCGTCCGTGTAGCTGACCATGGGCTCGTTGGTCGCCAGCGAGTAGGCCGTCGCGGTGCGCGCAAAGAGCAAGCGCAAGAAGTCGTAGACCTCTGTGACGGTGCCGACTGTGGATCGGGGATTTCGGTTGGTGGTCTTCTGCTCAATGGCAATGACCGGGCTCAGCCCTTCAATGCTGTCCACATCGGGGCGCTCCATGTTCCTGCTATTTGCATTCGTCGGAGATCCGATTTCCAAATCGCTTCGCCAGCGCCACGAATCCAGTTGCAATTACGAGGTTGCGAGCGGATTCAGCATCGCTGGCTTCGGCGGCAAGTAAATCTCCTGCAATCTGTGCCTGCAGAAACTCATCGAACGGCAGATCGGAGTTGAAGGCATCGATGACCCAGTTTCGATACAGCCACGCAGCAGGAATGGGGAAATCACCAACGTCTCCCTGTGTGTCAGCGTAGCGAGCAACGTCCAGCCAGAGTCTTCCCTGCCTCACTCCATACGCTTCAGACGCAAGCAGGCGATCGACCACGTCCGCAAATGCCGCACCATCGTCTCTTGCATCATCCAGAAATGCGCTGACCTCCGCAGCAGTCGGGGGCAGTCCTGTGAGATCAAATGTTGCTCTGCGAATCAGCGTGTAGCGGTCCGCGCGGGCACCCGGGCTGACACCGGCGTCCAGTCGATCGCGCTGCAGGAAGCGGTCAACATTCGTCTGCGTCCAGCGCTCCCCTGAAACTTCCGGCGGTACGACGTGCAACGATCCTGAAAACGCCCAGTGGTCAGTAACAGGGGCCGAATCTGCCGCCGCCTGCTGCTCCCTGCGCACCGTCGATGCGGAGTCTCTGCCCCAGACTGCACCGCGATCAATCCACTGCTCCAGATCCCGAATCTGCTGCTCAGTGAGTCTGACATTCCCGTCAGGCGGCATGCGCAGCGACTTATGCGTGTGCCTTACCGCCTGCACAAGCAGACTGTCAGCCCCGCGACCGGGAATGATCGACGGACCAAAATCTCCGCCACTCAGCATGCCCTGACGGCTGTCAAGCTGCAGCGGCGAATCAGACTCTGCAGAGTGACATTCAAGGCAATGTTCAATCAGCAGCGGCCGCACGTTCAACTCAAAATACTGCTCCTGATCCGACACCTGCATTGGCGGCGGCTGAGTCTGCAAAGCGAACTGACCCGCCCTGAAATGTGCCGTCGCATGTTCCTGCTGCAGTGCTGTCGAATAGACTGCGACTTCATCAATCGACCCTGCCCATGGAGATGTGTGGTGGTGATTATTCCCCAGAATCAGCGTTCCTGAGTTCTCAAAGCTGGCCAGTTCATCAGCGTTCTGGTGATCAGACAGTTCCCCGTCCAGCCAGGCCGAAGCAAGTGATCGACTGCGATCGACGGCGATCATCAGATGATGCCATTTTCGGTTTCCTGCAGATGATGCGGTCGAGGGCACGACGGACAGCTCAATCGTGCGACTGTCCCGTCCATGAAGCCGAAAGCAATAACGACCGTTCTGGCGGGCACGATACAACCAGAGGGAGTTACCCGGGAATGCGCTGGTGTCGGCTTTGTACAACAGACTGTGGTTCGTTCGTCCGTCCGCAGCAGCAGCTTCATCCAGAAGCCAAAGTTCGATCGTAAATGAACCATTGAAGAGAGTGGTCAGTGTCTGCTGATCCGTGTCGCTCAGCGGGAATTCAATTCTCGCAGCGTCTGACAGGAGTGAGGCTGCTGCAGGACCGATTCCACGACTCCCTGACATGAATCTGTAGT
Source organism: Planctomycetaceae bacterium (assembly GCA_023262145.1). GTDB lineage: Bacteria > Planctomycetota > Planctomycetia > Planctomycetales > Planctomycetaceae > SXXK01. The sequence continues at coordinate 2,392 of JALRDR010000628.1, forward strand.
TTCCGTTGAGTCCTCCGGATAACGGTGCTGCAACCTCTCCATGCGTGTCGTCCAAAGGCCAGTAGAATACAGGTTGATCGTTCAGCACCACGGCGCGATATTGCCCCCGTACTGCACAGCTGCAGTGGAACAGAATCAGCACACTCAGCAGCACTCTCAAATAACCAGCCAGGACTGTTTCTCCTCCTGCAGCAGGCAATCACGCGGCAGTATGAACACCCGGAACTGT
>JALRDR010000694.1 GCA_023262145.1 Planctomycetaceae bacterium
GTCGCTCGCGCGGTAGCCACGATATCGCTGAGGTCATGCAGGCTGGGTGCGCCTTCTCCATCCACCACCTCCCCCCTCTTCTTAATACACTGGTCATCCACACTAAATGTCGGCACCTTCACCTCTTGCGGCACAATCGAAATCACGCACTTCGCCTTCTTTCCATACAACGGCTCCGTGCACCCCTTCTCGTGTTGGCCCTTCTTCCCAGATTTCTCCACCGTCGATGATGCGTGGATCTCCTGTTTCTGTGAGACAGGCATTCAGTTTTTGTTCCAGTCGGTCGCGGAGCGATTTGTGGGCGGCGCTGTCGGCCAGATTATGCAGGCAGCCGGGGTCCTTGCGCAGGTCGAAGAATTCGATGGCCGGGCGTTTTGCCACGGAAAGCTGCAGGAACGGACCGATCATGCCATCGTTTGCTCCGGCGATGAGCAGATCCAGCGTGGGGCAGGCATCGATATCGGTGTAGCCGCTGTGTGGGGCTGCCGGAGTACCGTCGGCTTTCAGCTGCACTGGATCTCCGGCGGGCCAGCGTTCCGGTCGGAAATTGCGGATCAGCAGATGATCACGGGTACGGATGGCCCGCTGCGGGTAAGTCCAGTTGTTGTAGCGTGACGAAGAGTGTCGTTCGCGGGCGGCGAAAACGGCGTCGCGATCCGGTTCCACGATACCTTCTGCGTCAGACTTGAGCAGGTTCAGAATACTGCGCCCGGAGATGGGGTATTCAGCGGAGGGATGCTGAGTCTGTGTTGCTTCCAGAATGGTGGCGGTGAGGTCCACGAGGCCCACGACATCGTCGATCCTGCGACCAGCGGGGACCTGTTTCCCCCAGCGGATCGCAAGGGGAACGTGAAAGCCGTGATCGTAGAGATTGGCTTTGGCTCGGGGGAAGGCCATTCCGTTGTCAGAAGTGACGATCACCAGTGTGTTTTCCAGTTCGCCTGCTTTCTCCAGCGTCTGCAGGATTCTGCCGAGATGATGATCGAACCATTCGATCTCGACGCAGTAGTCCAGCAGGTCACTGCGGACATCCGGGGTATCGGGAAGAAATGATGGAACGTCTGCGTCTGCCAGTTGCTTGCCGACTTTCAGCCCGGATCCCTTTTCGAAGCCGCGGTGAGGTTCGGTAGCGCCGAACCAGAAACAGAATGGCTGGTCGGCTGGCTTCTGGCTGAGGAAATCGGCGAAGTTGGATGCGTAATCATTCCTGCTGATCCCTGTATGCGGTGGTGTTTCTGAATGCTTTGTGAACGCTGGACCAGCGGGATTTCGAGTCCGTCCGTCAATTTTGAAGTTGCCGGGGGACCAGCCCTTGCCGGTCATTCCGACGCAGTAACCGTTCTGTTCCAGCAGATCCGGGAAGGTGACGTACTTTGCCGGAAAGGAACTGGCGTGGGTCCCCGCCTGTTCAATCTGCCACGTGTGGCGTCCGGTCAGGAAGGCAGCGCGGCAGGGGCTGCAGCCGGGTGATGCAGCAAACCCGTTCCGAAAATACACGCCTTCTCTGGCCACGCGGTCGAACGCCGGAGTCTGAATGGCCGGGTAGCCGGCGAATGACGTGTGTTCCCACGACTGATCATCGGAGATGGCGATCAGAATATTGGGGCGATCTGCTGCGTTGACTGTGGTGCTGCAGCAAAGGGATGTCAGGAGGAATATCAGGAGCATTGCAAGGCGGTACAGGCGGCTGGTTGGCTTCATCAACGCAATCCCGGATTTCCAGATTCAAGTGATGTCAATTGGGCTGCTGCAGACGCTATAAAACAACCTGTCTTCTGACAAGAGGCAAAGGAGCATTGTTGTGATCTGTCAGGCAGGATCATTCGAACTTTACGCTGTCGCCCTGCCCGGTTGGTCTGTTTCCTGATGGCGGCTCAGATAAGAACTGGTTGATGGTTCCGCGGCTCATAGTTGTGTGCTGGTTGTTGATTCCTGCGGCGGTGCCTGCAGTCGGGCTTCCATTCCCGGTGATGATCATCGCTGATGAAATCGCGGCGGATCGGGCTGAGGAAGAGTATCCGAAGTTTCTGCAGGCATTTCGCCGCCGCCCGCGGCCGGGGGTGTCGCTGGACCGTATCATTGAACACCATCGAGATCAGGGAAGTCTTTCGCAATTTGCCGTACAACTCGAACAGCAGCTTGAGGATCAGCCCACAGCCGCCGACGCAGCGCTGCTTGGATTTGTGCAACAGCAGCTGGGTGCGGCGGAGCCATCATTGCAGGCATTTGTTCGCGCTGCGGAACTGGCGCCGCAGGATTCTTTGTTCACATGGATGCGAGGACAGCAGCTGAATCGGCTGGGGCGATCCGAAGAGGCTGCTCAGGTGATGCTGCCTCTGATTGCGGAACGACTGCCAGTCACAGATCTGATGGCCATAGGAAGAGATCTGAACTCAGCGCTGCGGGCATCCGGCAGAAGCGGGGAGTTACCGGTTGTCTGGCAGAAGATTGAGCAGAGTACCGGCAACAATCTGCGAATACTTGAGCAAACCGCGTGGATCCTGCGGAGCGAGGGGTTGCTGGCTGAAGCGGCTCAGCGTTTCCGCCGAATTGCTGCAGAAACGCGTGATCCGGAGGATGCTCTGGCTGCAACTCTTCGTGCCTCTGCGATCATGCTGGAGCTGGGTCAGGGGGCAGAGACGCGAACTGAGCTGCAGACGCAGCTGGAACGAGTGTTGCCGGACAGCTGGCAGGCTGGTGAGATTCGGCGACTGCTGGAGGATGGCCTGCGGCAGGCAGGTGCTGCCGCTGATCTGCAGGACTGGTACACGGAGCTGGCGGAGCGTTGGCCGGAGAGTATCTCGATTCCGCAGCGGCGCGTGCAATTGCTGGATCAGGCAGGAAATGCGGAGGCAGCGGATCAGCTGCTGGCGGACGCGATTGAGCGACTTCCATCTGCTGTGGCACTGGTGCGGCTGCAGATTGCTCGACTGCAGCAGCGTGGCATGTCCAGCGATGTGGACTTGTTGTACGTTCGACTCCAGCAACGTCAGCTGTTGACGAATACGGATTTGCGGGACTGGGGCCAGTGGCAGCTTCAGCGGCAGGACCTTTCTGTTCAGCAACAGCGCGAGCGTGCTCTGGAAATCTGGGATGAGCTGATTCAGCGTATCGGCGAATCGCGACAGGAACTGCTGCTGGTTGCTGAGATGCTGCAGCGCGCCGGAATGCCTGTTGAAGCAGAGACAATTTATGAACGGTTGCTGCAGGAGGATGCTCAGGATCGTGAATTGCTCACGCAGTACGGTGAATTCCTGCTGCAGGACGGCAGGCGGGAACAGGCTCTGGCGATCTGGTCACACCTGGTGGGCGGGGATTCTGCGACCAGAGCCAACAGGTTGTTCCTGTCTGAACTTCTTGAGTCGCATGGAATGCCGGAGCGGTCGATCGCGTTGCTGCGTGAGGTCTGTCAGGAACGTACGGAAGTCTCTGATGTTCTGCGGCTGGTGAGTTTGCTGCGTTCCATCTCGGATCCCGATGAACAACTTCAGAGGGAGATCGATGGACTCCTGCAGGACGCCACCGACGCAGCGGAAACGGATCAGCAAAGGGAACAGATTCAGGAGGTCTGGCTGCGGGCGATTCTGGAATCCGGTCGTGGGTCGATGCGTGTTCTGGAGCTGGAGGAAGAGGTTGCCGGTGCATCTGGCGCTGATGGTGAGAAGATGCTGCAGCTGGCGTTACTGCATCGGGAATCCGGTGAAATTGAAGCAGCAATTCGCTGGGCGGAAGCAGCATTGCAGGACAGTGCAACCCGAGCACGCGGCGCCTCATTGCTCGCTGAGCTCTGCGATCGAACTGGTGCCCTCGATCAGGCTGTTGCCGCGCTGCAGATTCTGGCGGAAACAGGTGCAGATCGATCGCAAGTGCTGGTGCAGATTGCCGAGCTGCAACTGCGGCTGGGACGACGGCGGCAGGCTGCGGAATCTGCGCTGCAGGCCGCCGCAGCGGCGGGGGAACGGATCGCAGATCTGCGTGCAGCGATCGGAGTGCTGCAGCAGGCAGACGCCACAGCAGAGGCTGTGCAGTTTCTGAAGCGGCGACGTGTGGCAGAGCGAGGACCGGATGAACTTGCAGTGGACCTCGCGTATCTGCTCGTTCAGCGTGGGGAGCAGGCTGCTGCAGAAAATGTGTTATGGACAATTCTGGGGCGTGCCGGGGCTGAGGAATTCCCGGAGGGGCTGCTGCCATTGCTGATGGAAGTCAGTGGTCCGTCTGCGGCTGACGGACGGCTGTCGGCACGCGTCGAAGAAATGCTGGCCGGGGGACGACGATCTGCAGCGTTGATGCGTCTTCTGGTCAGCGTTCTTGAGGCTGGTGGAGATCAGGCAGGGGCCATAGTGGTGTTACGCAGGCGACTTAATGACGAGCCGGGCAGTATCACGGACCAGTTGTCGCTGCTGCGATTGTTACTGCAGCGTGGTGAGCTGCTGCAGGCGGAAGGGATTCTGGCCGGCATCAGTACGGAACAGCTTTCCGTGGTGCAGCAGAGTCAGCTGATGGCATTGCTGCTTGCGTTTCCTCAGAGTGGAGCGGTGGATGATCAGTTGCTGAACCTGCTGCGGATATCAGATGATCCGCAACGCACGCAGGATGTTCTCAGGAGACTTTTCGAGGAACGACAGTATCAGCGAGCCGACTGGTTTACTGCTCGATTGCCGGCTGAGGCTGCAGCAACCTGGGAGTTGCAGTGGCTGCAGGCTGTGAATGCCGTTTGTCGAGATCTTCCGAACGCAGAGTCCGCATTGGCGGGGGTGTTGCAAAGCGGTCGTCAGGAGTTTTCCTCCCCAGAATTGCGGCGGAATTCTCCGGGGGAATTACAGTTGCATCCGCGGGCACTGGACAGCAAAAGCCTCAATGAATGGCAGGAGCAATGGCATCGGGTTGTGGCGGAGTACCGTGCCACTCAGGCGGATGCGAAGGATCAGGTACTGTACTCCTGTCTGCAGACCGGCCGTGCAGCGGCACGAATGATCGCGTTGATGATGCTCGAAGAGCGGAGCTGGGCCATTCCCGCCGAAAGTGTGACTCCGGATGAACTCTGGATGTTGGAACGCCTTGTTGGTTTTCCGCTGTCGTTGGAATACCTGCTGGGATCTGCGGAACGCGGCCAGGGCACTTCGGGCCTGCTGTTGTTTGCATCACTGATGGATGCTGATTCGCCGATTCATTCTCCGGGGCAGAATCGGTCAGCATTGAGTGTGGAAACGACCGGACGGCTGCTGCGGGTATTGAAGAAACATCAGGAAGAACTGAGCATTGCCGACGAGCGCAGCGTACTGGAGTGGTTGAGAGCACGAGCGGACGGTGGCCCATTTCTGACGGCGGTACGGCAGATTGTTGACCAGCAGAACACAGGCTCGGGTGATTTACTGATGCTTGCCATTGCGCTGGGTGGACAGCATGAGAGTTTTGAGCCGTTATTACGTGGGCTCAGGAGTGCTGTGGAGCGAAACAACGCAGGGCAGCCGGATTCTCGACTGCAGTTGCGGACAGCCGATGTAATCGACGAATGCCTGCTGATAGTGACGCAGAAATCCGGCGGATCTGTGGAGCTTGAGGGGCGGCTGGAGTTGCTGCGTATCTGGGGGATTAATTTGCCGGGCCGTGAATCTGTGACGCTCACGGATCAGGATGGCGAGACACCTGCGGCTGCTCCTGTGCGGCAGGAGTCAGCCATTCCTCCAGGCGTCGATTTAATCTCCGACTTGTCGCAGCCAGTACGCAGGTTTCTGGTCCTTACGGTTCTGGACGAGAGCAATTCCGGCCGCCAGGACATTGCGGAGGCGATGGCAGCGGAACTGAGTATGATCGAGTCACGCACTGCTCGGCAGTCGCTGTTAACTGCGTTTGTTGGCTTGTTGGTCGGCGATGCGAACCTGCAACTGGAGGCATTGCGCGAGTACGCAGAGATTGTCGGAGAGACATGGGGGATACGCAGAGTTCAGCTGCGCATTCTGTGTGAGCGAGGCGATTATCAAACGGCTGCAGACCTTGCCGGCGAGGAGTCGATCAGTGAAGTGACCTTGTCAGCAGATCGCTGGCTGAAGACGCTGGAAATCGCGTTTCTGGCTGGTGATCAGTCACTGGCGAATCGAGCATCGGCTCATCTGGAAGGGCTGCAGCTGACGCAGCAGCAGCAGCGGGACTGGATGCGGGGAATGCGCCTGGCGGGCCAGGCGAAGTTGTATCAGGAGATTGCGGAGCGTCAGCGAGTGTCCTCGGGGCTGACGGAACTGCAGCTGCAGCTGGATGAGCTCAACATGGCAATCTCAGCGGGGAGCACGGACACGGCCTTGGCGCTGGCGTCTGAGATCCTGCAGCGACCTGCAGGACCGGGCGCAATCCGTGTGCGAAATCGTCGGGATCAGCTGGAACTGGAGTTGCGTCAGCGGGCTCAACAGGTGCTGCAGTCTGCAGGTCGCAGAAGCATCGATGGCGATGATCAGTAACGAGCCAGGTCACTGTCCGTTTCAAGTCCGAGTTCTGCGGCGATTTCCTGCGCGCGACTGACCATCATTTTCAGTTCGCTCTGCATTGCCAGGAACTGCCAGCCTTCATCAATTCGTTTGCGGACATCGGCGGTCGTGAAGCAGTGGATACCGACGGGAGTACCGCAGCGTTTGCCGGCGGCGAGGACTCGCTGCAGCATGGCTTCAAATTCTTCGGGAGTGGGACTGGTGCCATCGGGGCTCTTCATTTGCCAGAGCAGATCATTGGGGCCAACAAAGATGGCATCAATTCCCGGCAGACTGTAGATCTCATCTGCGTTATCAACGCCCTCGGGAGACTCCGTCTGCAGAATGACAAGGACTTCGTCATTCGCCCGTTCGTAATACTCACCTGACGAGGTCTGAAAATTCTGTGCGGGGATACTGCCACCGATCGAGCGGTTTCCCTGAGGGGGGTACTTCGCTGCTGCGATGGCAGCCTTTGCCTCGGCCACAGTATTGACCATGGGGACAACAATCCCCATGGCTCCACCATCAAGAACGCGTTTGATCAGGTCATGGTCGCCTCGGGGCACACGAGCCAGCGGAACGCAGCCGGAATCTGCGATTGCCGCAAACATGAGCGACGCAGTCTGCCAGTCGATGGGGGAGTGTTCAAGATCGACGGTCAGCCAGGGGAATCCGGTTCGGGCCATAAGTCTGGCGGTGAAGACATCACCGAAGGAAAGCCATGTGCCGACGGAGGGGCGACCGGACTGCAGGACCTTCTTGACGGGGTTCGACTTCATGGATGTAGTTTCTGAGATTGCGGTGACAAGGATGGGACGCGGTGGAGATTCCTTCGGGAGCACTCCTGAGGAATCAGAAGCGAATCGTAGCTATCTGTATTCCGCATGCAATCAGTGCGCTGGATGTTGAACCGGCAGAAACGGGCAGTCGAGGAACTCTGGCCAGGGAATGTCCTCTGACTTGTGAGCCCTGGAGGAAGGATTTTCCATGAACAGCGCTATTTTGACTGCTGCTCTGATGAAACGAGGGCTGGCTACCTGGTAAGGTAGCGAAGGTTCAACGATTCTTCCGATTCTGAGGTGTTGACTGCGAGACCGCGCCATGAGGCCTGTATTCCTGCTCTGCGCTCTGCTGCATGTGAGTTTGGTGGTGTCAGCCCGTTCCGCTGATGATGCCCGTTCCGCTGATGATGATTGTTGTCAGCCCGGCGCACCGGTGGCGGAAGTTCCGCAACAGACGGCTGTCAGGCAGCGGGTGCTGCGACCAGTCTGGGAAACCAGAACCCAGACGACCTTTCAGGAGATCGCAGAGACAGTCTGGCGGGATGAAACAGTTACTGTGATGCGACCGGTAACGGAGATTGTGGAGCGGGAGCAGGTTTATTACGTAAGCAAGCCGGTGCGAGAGACTCAGACTCTGCAGCAGACCTGCACGGTGTACAGACCGGTCTGGGAAAATGGCGTACGCGAATGCCGCTCCACCGTCCGTTGTCCGGAGACGACGTTCGTCGAGCAGAGTCTCTGCAGAACCGTGTACAAGCCAGTCACGAAGACAGTGCAGCAAACGCGAACGGTCACAGTCCTGCGTCCGGAGGTGTGCCTGCAGCCAGTGGCCTGCATGACGGGAGAGTGGGTGAACTGCAGTCGTACGATACCCGGAGCAATTGTTCCTCGTCTGATCTGGGGGCCTGCCGGTCCGGGAATCTGTCCTGTGCAGTTACCGCCACGCACAATTACTCAGCGTGTCTGGCGGCCGCAGGTGGTGCAGAAGCAGATTCAGGTGACGCGCATGGTGCCACAACAGCTGATACAGACGGTGCCGATTCAGGTGACTGAACTGGTTGCTGAGCAGACTGTGCAGAAGATCCGGGTTCCGGTGACGCGGATGGTGTGCCGCGAGGTGGTCCGGAAAATCCCGTTCCAGTCATGTCGGATGGTAGCCGAACAGCAAACGCGAGAGATTCCGGTCACTGTGTGCCGAACGGTGATTGAACGTCAGGTCTGCAGAATTCCCGTCACAGTCTGTCGCATGCAGCCGGAACAGGTGACTCGCAAAGTTCCATGCCGAGTTCTTCGCAAGGTGCCCTGCACAAGTACTCGGCAGGTGATGAAATGGGTAGACACTGAGTTCGACGGAGACGACTGTCGGGAGGTTCCGTTGAGTGTCCTGGAACCGCTTGATGTCGATCGAGAACCGACAGCGGGGGAATCTGTAACTGAGTCATCATCTGAGCGAGGAGGTCTGGCAACTGAGGCCATCACAGGAAACGGTCTTCTCAGCCATCCGGAGGCACGAATGATTTCAGAGTTACCAGTTCGACGTCCGATTCTGTAACTGCGAGTCTGGTCTGAGGGCTGCTCGGCCAGAACTGCAATCCGGCAGCGGCCTGCTGCTCTGTGATCCATTAACGATTGAAACTGAAGTTGTATGAACGCCAGCGGAGACACCCCGGATTGCTCGCAGGAAGGATCGGTCGGACTGGTCAGAACGCAGACCATGACGCTCTTTCAGGCACCGCACCTGCTGCAACTGGAATCAGGGCAGACGATGGGGCCGATCACAGTTGCGTATGAAACGTACGGGACTCTGAGTGCGGATGCCAGCAATGCCGTTTTTGTCTGCCATGCGCTCACAGGTGATGCTCATGCTGCAGGACTTCATGCCGAGGATGATCGGAAGTCAGGCTGGTGGGATGGGTTCATTGGCCCTGGAAAAGGTCTTGATACAGATCAGCTGTTCGTAATCTGCGCCAATGTGCTGGGAGGCTGTCAGGGAACGACGGGACCGGGCAGCATCAATCCGGAGACTGGTCAGCGATATGGCCTTGATTTTCCGTTTCTGACGATTCGTGATGTTGTCAGAGTACATTCGGAACTGGTGAGGCAGCTGGGGATCAGTCAGCTGCTGGCAGTTGCTGGCGGAAGTCTGGGAGGGATGCAGGTTCTGGAGTGGTCTGTGCTGTGTCCGGAGCAGCTTCGCTGTGCGGTGGTGCTGGCGTCTGCTCCCCGACTAAGTGCTCAGGGAATTGCGTTCAATGCCGTCGGTCGACGTGCAATTTATGCAGATCCCGGATTCTGCGAAGGTCAGTATTATGATTCTGACGGGCCGCGTTTCGGGCTGGCACTGGCACGCATGGTAGCGCACATCACGTATCTTTCCGAGGATTCGATCGAGCTCAAATTCGGCCGCAGGCTGCAGGACAGTGAGCGATTTGCGTTTACCATGCAGAAGGAAACGGAGTTCCAGATTGAAAGTTATCTGCATTATCAGGGAAAGCGATTCGTGCAGCGATTTGACGCCAACAGCTATCTGTACCTGACGCGGATGATGGATTATTACGATCTTGCTGAGGGACGTCCGCTGGCGGAATCTCTGGCACCTGCTCAGTGCCGTTTTCTGGTGGCGGGCTACGATACGGACTGGTTATTTCCATGCAGTCAGAGCCGTGAGCTGGTGCGTTCACTGCTGGAGAGTGGCAAGCACGTGTCCTTTGTGGAGCTGCGGTGTCCCTTCGGTCACGACTCATTCCTGATCGATCTGGCCCCGCTCGCGGCCATGGTGCGACCGTTCCTCCGCAACGCCATGAAACTGCCTGCGAGCCGCCCTGCAGTGGCGGAGCACTGATCGGAGCTCAGGCCTGCGAATGCTTCAGGCGATGAGTTCTTCCACCACTTTTCCATGCACGTCAGTCAGGCGGAAATCACGTCCAGCATAGCGGTATGTGAATTTTTCGTGATCGAAGCCGATCAGTTTCAGCAGCGTTGCGTGCAGATCGTGCACGTGTACCTGCTGTTCCACTGCCTTGAAGCCGAACTCATCAGTGGCCCCGTGAGCATAACCACCGCGTACGCCGCCGCCGGCCAGCCACATGGTAAAGCCCCAGTGATTGTGGTCGCGGCCATTGATCTTGCCGGCGTTGGCTCCCTTGCGAGGCAGTTCCACCACCGGTGTGCGACCAAATTCTCCACCCCACATGACCAGTGTCTGCTCCAGAAGTCCCCGCTGTTCGAGGTCAGTCAGGAGTGCTGCGATGGCCTGATCACACTGCTGAGCAAGACGACGGTGGTTCACTTCAATGTCATCGTGGTTGTCCCATGGTTGTCCCTGACCATGCCAGACCTGAACGAAGCGGACACCTCGTTCGACGAGCCGTCGGGCAATCAGGATCTGACGAGCCTGGACACCGTCGCCGTACATTTTCTGGATGTGTTCGGGTTCGCGTGACACGTCGAAGGCGTCCAGAGCCTCTGTCTGCATGCGGAATGCCAGTTCGGCGGACTGAATTCTTGCTTCCAGCTGTTCATCACCGGGCCGGTCCAGCAGGTGCTGGCGATTGAGCGTGCGCAGCAGCTGCATCTGCAGGGACTGTTCCTTGCGTGAAACACGATTGTTGCGCACATTGGCAATCAGCTTTTCGGGCTCGGCATTCTTTGTGTCCACGTAGGTGCCCTGAAAGATTCCTGGCAGAAATCCGCTTTGCCAGTTCTGTGATTCCTGAATCGGGTAGCCACCGGGACACATGGCAACGAAGCCGGGCAGGTTTTCATTTTCGGTACCGAGGCCCCATGTGAGCCATGAACCGAGGCTTGGCCTGACAAGGCGAGCTTCGCCACAGTTCATGAGCAGCAGTGACGGTTCATGGTTTGGAACATTTGCGTGCATGGACCGAATCACGCACATTTTGTCCACATGCTGCGCTGTCCTGCGGAACAATTCACTCACATGCAATCCGCTCTCACCGTACTGTTGAAATCGGAATGGTGAGGGGTACAGGGCGCCGGTCGGTCGTTCCGTCGTGAGATTGCCGCTGCTGAGCATTTCTCCGCCACGGCGCTGGAGTTCGGGCTTATAATCGAAGGTGTCGACGTGGGACGGGCCACCATTCATGAACAGGTGGATCACGTGTCGGACTTTTGACGGCATGGCGGCCGGCCGCGGAGCCATGGGGTTGAGTGATTGCTGAATCTCATCGGCGGATGCACCCTGCCGGAGCAGATCTGCAAATGCGACTGCTCCAATCCCCATGCCACAGCGTTGCAGCATTCCTCGGCGACCGACTGCAACAGGTGCGGATTCGATGTCCAGCTGTGGAAATGGTAGTGAAACCGTCATGGCGATTGACTCGAAATCAGGGCTAGTCGATGAAGAGAAACTCGTTTGACATCAGTAATGTCTGAGCCAGTTGTGCCAGCGGGAGCAAACTGCCGGCACCCGATGAGGTGCTGAAATCAGATTCGGAATTCCAGACACGAACCGTTCCATCGGCGGTCGACTGGCGAACTGTCAACTGAGTCTGAAAGGAATCATGTGCCGGGTTGTCGCGGCAGTCGATTACGAAGTCAAGATACTGGCCCTGCCTGACCTCAATCGTGATGCCGGGTATGGTCTGCTGCTGATTGTGAACGTCCAGTTCACTCAGGATTTCTCGCTGCGGTCCCACGACAGTCAGGCGAACTCCATCACCCTGATCTGAGGGGTGATTGACCGATCCCAGAATGACAACGCGGCTGTCCTGCCCGGCTGTCCAGCGACGAATGGCACAATGGTTCGGATTCGTCCCCGGATGCCCCCCGCTGCTGCTCAGGAAGACCCAGCCATGCAGGGGGTCCGGCAGATCCTTGCCAACCTGAAGCCGCCCGTCAGCGGCGTGGGTCAGCAGGGTCATTGATGACGTGGATTCCGGCCTGGCAGGATTTGGGCCAAACCCAAACGTCCAGCCTGCGGCAGGTGCATCCTGTGGAGCCTGTAGTTGCTGAACCTGTTCGATAAATGCAGTCGACGCGACAAGTTCAGCGGGGCTGGGTGTTCGTTGCAGAATCTGCAGATAGACAGAAGTGACCTGCTGTTCCGGTGTTGCAGAGATTGCAGCATTCACACCCACCTGCTGTGCCTGACCCAGAACGAACGGACTGTTCAGATAGTACAGTCCCTGTTGTGGAATCGTGGTTTCGAATCGGCGTGGCGCGTGGGAGTCCGGACTGGCAAGGTCAAATGTTCGGAACAGCCCGGGGAGATTCTGTCGATCAATTCTGGCATAGACGGCTCGGCGGGTGAGGGTGGGATCAGCGGCGATATCAGCGGACTGGCCACCGATCGTGCGGTCCAGCGCACCTGAAGCGAACAGGATTGCGTCGTGTTGAGCTTCAAAGCTGCGTCGTCTTCTGCTGGCACGAGCCAGCAGGCGGTTTTCCGGATCCGCTTTTGCTGCGTCGAAGCGAAAGTCAGAACACTGCCGCCATGTTCCGGAAAGTACAATTCTGCGAATCAGCTTCTTCAGCGACCAGTCGTGATTCATGAAGTCAGCGGCCAGCAGATCGAGCAGTTCGTGGTGCATGGGCTGTTCGGTTCGGATTCCAAAGTCGCTTGGAGTTTCCACGAAACCTTTTCCAAACAAGTTCATCCAGGTGCGATTGACGGCGACCCTGGCCGTCAGTGGATTGTCACGGCTTGTAATCGCATGCGCCAGTTCCAGACGACCGCTTCCATCGGTGAATTCCGCTGCATCGGCAGTTGCGATTGCTGAGAGAAATCGTCTGGGCGCCATCTCCCCACGATTGCCTGGATTTCCGCGGAGCAGTACGAAGGAATCGACCGCCTGTGGACGATCCACCAGACGCAACGTTGACGGTTCGTTTTTGGGTTCGTCGGATGAGGCAAAGATCCCGTAGAGACTGTAGTAGTCCTTTGTCGGGATCGGATCGAACTTGTGGTCGTGGCATCGTGCACAGGAGACAGTGAGGCCCAGCATGCCACGGGAAATCACATCAATTCGATCATCGATGATGTCGTGAGGGTTGTTCAGGAATCTGCGTCCCAGCGTCAGAAAGCCCATAGCTGCAAGTTCCTGAGGATCATCGGCACCGGGCAGACGGTCTGCACTGATCTGACGCCGGAGGAAATCGTCATAGGGGCGATCATTGTTCAATGACTGAATTACCCAGTCACGGTATTTCCATGCGTCCGGATACTCGCGGTCTTCCTGAAAGACGTAGCCCTTTGTGTCTGCATAGCGAGCGACATCCATCCAGTGTCTGGCCCATGTTTCTCCAAAGTGCGGAGAATCCAGCAGTTGGTCAACATAGTCCGGAAACCATTCATTCCATGTCCCTGCATCGGCAGCAGAGATTCCGGCTTCCAGCCATGTGGCTTCCGGAGGCAACCCGATCAATATCGCAGCGGCCCGGCGAACCAGCACCCCTGGTGGTGCTTCCGGGGAACGACTGAGTCCTGCTGCGTTCAGCTTGCGGTCAATCAGGGTGTCGATCGGCGCCGGGACAAGTCCGGGTGAGAAACCGGCAGGATACTGGACCTGCTGAAACGCCCAGTGCTCTCTCCATGATTCCGCAAGGCGTTGTGCATCTGCAGCGATCGTCGAAGCTTCCGGCCAGTAAGCACCTGTGCGGATCCAGTTCAGCAGGTCATCTTTCTGCTGCTGCGACAGCGGGTTCTGCGGGGGCATCGAGATGTCATCAGGATTATGCTGAACGACAGACCACAGGCGACTTTCCAGAGGCATACCTGGCGAGACAAGCTGCATGTCGGATGCAACGCCTGTGAGTACCTGCTCACGTTGATCAAGTCGCAGGTCAGCTTCCTGTCGTTTTGGTCCATGGCAGGGTACGCAGTTCTGCAGTAACAACGGCCGAATGCGTGATTCGAAGAACGCTTCGTCGGCTGCTGCTGGCAGCACTGAGACTGCAGCAGCAAGGCAGATCGAGGCAACCGTGCTCATCCGGGTGGCAGTGGTTGAGTGCGCGTGAACTGGGTCGGTCAACACAGGTCTGTTTCCGGCGAGAAAATGGGGCAGGCGGGGCTGTGGTGGAAAGCTGCAGGAGCTTCCAGTCACAACCACCAGAATGTTACTCAGGATTCCCTGCCTGGTGACAGAGAGAATGGTCCGATGCGAAGGGAATCCCGAACACAGCACGGCATGTACCTGCAGGAACATGCTGATGGTACCTGGCCATACCAAAGGCAAATTGTTCTGTTTCTCTGTTCCGATTGTCAACGATTGACGTCTGTCAGTGCGATGCATCAGAGAGATGACATTCCAGACGAATGGAAAGGTCTCCGCAGCAGTGGTCCAACTCGACCGACGTGGCGGATCTGAAACACGTGTTGCGGAACGGGTGCAGGCTTAAAAAAGTCGGGGGTTGTGCTGTCCCGCGGATTCCTGTGGCGATGATCGGTGCGAAATGGCAACGCAAAACGTTGTTGATTTGCAGCGGTGAGTTCCGGGATTCAACAAATGGACTTCGAATGCAACAAGTCGACTGCTGAAGAAGGATCCGCAGACTGAACGAGCTGTGATCAGGTCTGCGACAAAATGCGTGACGCTGATTTGAATAATCGCAAAGGCTGTGCCTAGAGTCTGCGGCGACAGCGTCGGCCATTCGTGTTTTCACGCAATGAGATCGCGGCCTGAACAGCTTTGCGAATTACAGCAGCAGAGCGACAGGCCGTCCTCCGTGCCTTTGTGAAGAAAGGACTGATCACGGGCCTGCCTGCCGTGAGTGTCATCAAATGGTAGAGCGCATCCTGTCCTGCAGGTGATTAATTGCAGGCCTTAAATGACCATTGAAAACCCAGCGGTACTCAACCGAATGGAGAAGCTCCATGATCAAATCATCTCGACGCAGGAATACGTCTGCACAGGCACAACTCGGAGCCTATCTTGCCGCATGCGGTGCGTGGGCGGCCGGTGGAGGAGAGACGCATGCTGAGATCTACTATGAACAGATTGATCCGGCATTGAATTACGCTTCGGAACTTTCCCTTCCGTACATCATGGATGTTGAAAACCCCGGTGGCGCTCTGGATGAAGTTACGATCGCCTCGTGGTCTTTCTTCGCGGGAGGTGTGGGTATTGATCGACAGGGTTTTGTAGGCCTGGACTGGGGCAACCTCGGTGAAACGGGTGATGTAAATGACTTTTCTCTGGCCGGGACTGGAGCTTCCACGGTTGGCCCAAGCAGTACTTATTTGTATCTGAAAAACTTCCTTGTAGGCAGTACGCAAACAACCGTGAATTCAGGTGCGTTCGGGAATCCTGTGCAGCTCAGCTTCTCAAGCGCGAGCTTCATTATTCCTCGTTTGTTCATTACCAGTAACGGCACTACGCCTACTGCGAATAGTGATTTTGACAGTTCAAATGGTGGTTACATCGGCTTCAGATTTAAGGAGGGGGTCAGCGATTATTATTACGGCTGGTTTCATGTTTCCGACATAGACGAGCAAAATGGTTTTGATGACTACACGATCGATGGCTGGGCAATCGAGCTCACTGCCGGAACTGGCATCCTTGCCGGGGATACCGGTGCTTTTGGAGGAGGCGGTGCGGGCGGCGGTGCCGCGGTTCCTGAACCTTCTTCGCTGGCTCTGCTGACGCTTGGTCTGGGGGGGCTTGCCGTCTACCGTCGTCGTCTGAGGCTTCGAAGTGAGCGATTTTCTGGCACTGATGAAGAATGTGATTCCTTTCGCGAAATTGATGTTGCTCCTCAGTCATCAACGACTGACGCATAATTTCACTGTCGCTGGATTCACGAAGACCCGGAGTCAATTCGCGGGAGCAGAGCGTTGAGCAAAAAGTCAAAAGTGCTGGTGATTGGATGGGATGCGGCGGACTGGCGAGTGATTCGTCCGCTGTTGCGCAGCGGCCGGATGCCGCATCTGAAGCAGATGATGGCAGACGGTGTGAGCGGCAACCTGAGAACACTCAGTCCTGCAGCGTCACCGATTCTCTGGACATCAATAGCAACGGGAAAGCGGCCGTATAAGCACGGTGTTCTTGGTTTTACAGAGCCGGATCCGCTCCGGCCTGGTGCCGTACGGCCTGTCTCTGCTGCTTCGCGAAAAACGCGGGCAATCTGGAATATTCTGAATCTGGAAGGAAAACGCAGTCAGGTGGTGGGGTGGTGGCCGTCGGATCCGGCCGAGCCAATTCGAGGAACAATGGTATCCAATCTGTTCATGCAGACTGAGGTGAATAATCTCAGCGGCAGCGGGGCCGGCCGCGGCTCAGTCCATCCCCCGGAACTGTTGAATCAGGTTCGAAGCCTGGTGACAAAGCCTTACGAGATCACTGAAGAGGTGGTTGCGGCATTTATTCCGGACTTTCATTTACTGCAGGACATGGAGAAGGGTCGTTTTGATCATCTCCGCCGAACAATTGCCGAAGCGTCCAGTGCTCAGAATATCATCACAACGCTGATGCAGAATGAAGAGTGGGATTTCGCCGCTGTCTATCTGGATGCAATTGACCATATCTGCCATTCGTTCATGGATTTTCACCCGCCGCGCCCGGACTGGGTGAGCGAAGACGAGTTTCATCTGTACAGCAATGTCGTGAATGCGACGTACCATTTCCACGATATGATGCTGGGATTCCTGCTGCATCTTGCAGGGCCCGACACGACAGTGCTTCTGTTGTCAGATCATGGTTTCGAGAGCGGTGATCTGCGCAGCGGGAAGACTCCACTGACTCCCGTCGGGCCGGTTTCGCAGCACCGTGATAATGGAATTCTGGTGATGAGAGGCCCCGGAATTCGGCGGGGCGTGACGATCAACGGTGCCAGCCTGCTGGACATCACTCCCACCATTCTGCAGGTAATGGGACTTCCTGTGGGTGACGACATGGATGGTGGTCCGCTGGTAAACGCCTTCATTGCCCCACAGGAAGTTCGTCGCATAGCTTCCTGGGATGAAATCTCAGGCGACGATGGCAGAGCGAAACGTGAGCACTCCGCGAATCCGGAAGACACCGTCGATGCGTTGAACCGTCTGATAGAACTGGGATATGTGGAAGAGACAGATGCGGAAGGTGTGGCAGCGATTCGCATCTCGTGTCGCGAAAGCCAGTTCTTTCTGGCTCAGTCACTGATTGACGGAGGGAAGATCAGGGAGTCAATTCCGCTCCTGCGTGAACTGGTCAGCGAATGGCCACAGGAATTACGGTTTGCTGCTCACCTGGTCAGAGTTCTGCAGGTACTGGGACGGTTTGAGGAGTCTGCGATTGCGACGGAGCAGGCGATCGAGAGCTATCTGAAGACCCGCACGGAGGCACGCGAAAAACTGCGAGATCCGCTGGCTGCCGGTCTACCGCTGACCGCAGACGGTAAGTTCGATCCTGCCTCTCGTGAAGTCAAGATTCTGATGAGTCGTGCAGTGGGACCAGACTCCACAATTTATCTGTTACAGTCGTCACAGGCTCAGGCCGAAGGCCGCAATGAGTCTGCATTGAAATTTCTGGATCTGGCTGAGCAGCATGGTTATCAGAAGCCAAATCGACATTGCCGACGGGCACAGATTCTGATGCAGTCCGGTCGCTGGGAAGAGGCGTCTCGCGCATATCTCGCAATGCTGGAGTTTGAGCCGGAACACGTTGGTGCAATGCATGGACTGTCTCGTTGCAACCTTGGGCTGCGTAACTATTCGCTGGCGTTGCAATACGCTCTGGACGCCGTGGCACTGGAATTCAATTCAGCTCGTTCACATTTTCTGCTTGGTGTGTGCCTGCAGAGAAGTCGACGCTGGGCAGAAGCGGCGGAAGCACACCGCATGGCGACAGTCATGAGTCCTCGGTTTGTTCCAGCCCTGCAGTGCCTGCTGTTTCTCGCTGAACGCAGACTGCAGGATACGGTGCTTGCAGAAAACACCCGTCGCAGGCTGGCGGCGGCCTTACAGGACAATCGCTGCAATAATCAGGATCAGGAGTCGGATTACGAACTTGTGAATGCCAGTGATGAGCCGGCTTCATCGCAGAGCGCTGAAGTCTCCGAGGGATCCGAGAACGGGGTCTTTGGATCGAAAGTCAGAATTCCCACTCTGCTTGAGGACACCGTGATTGTTGTCAGCGGGCTGCCGCGAACCGGGACCTCGATGATGATGCAGGTTCTGCAGGCCGGAGGTGTGCGGATTCTGGATGATCAGCATCGTGAGGCTGATGCCAGTAACGCCCGAGGCTACTGTGAGGATCGTCGAGTCAAATCCCTGCATCGGGATGCGACGTGGCTGGAAGAAGCTCAGGGAAAGGCTGTGAAGATTGTCGCCCCGCTGATCCCGCATCTGAGGTATTCGAGTGGGCTGCATTACGGTGTGATCTTCATGGACAGAGATCTTCGCGAGGTACTGCAATCACAGCAGGTGATGCTGCAAAAACTTGGACGGGGCGGCTCAGGTGGCAGCGATCGCCAGCTGGAGCAGGTATTTCGCAGCCAGTTGAAGATGGTGCAGCGAGTGCTCAGAGAACATGGGGTCCCTGTTCTGACAGTTCGCTATCAGGATTGTCTGCGAGAGCCGGAACGAATTGTGGCGGCAGTGGATCATTTTCTGGGCGGAGGACTTGATCAGGCAGCAATGATCCGGGCGATTGACAGGGATCTGTGCCACCAGACGCCGATCTGACAGGTGCTGCTCTGCTGTCTGTGATTGCTGTTTGATTCTGCTAAGATCAAACCGTCGAATGGGGCGAGTCTCAGAACTGACGTGCGGGTGTGCGTCATCGGCCATCTTCGGCTGAGTCTTCTGTGAACTGCTCGAATGGCACCTCGCCGTCATTTCCTTGGTTCTGATCGCCCTGCTCTGGCTGCCGCCGTTGAGTATCTGCGTGCGACTTTTGCCGGACCTGACAAGCTGGATCTGTCGCGGGTGGTCGTTGTGCTGCCGGGACGCCGTGCCGGAAGACGCCTGCTGGAGTTGCTTTCTGATTCCCGGAATACAACGTGTCGGGACGTGCGTCCGCCCCGAATTGTGACGTTTGATCGCCTGCCGGAGCTGCTTTACCCGTTGCTGCGACCGGCCGCCGATGAGCTCACCCAACTGCTCGTGTGGTGGAAAGCGGTGACAGGGTTTTCCGGCGATGAACTGTCAGCAGTACTACCACATCCGCCCCGCCAGGATGCATTCAATGCATGGCTGGCGGTGTGCGAGTCGCTGCGGCGGCAGCACACAGAGCTTGCCGGCGAGGGGCTTGACTTTGAAGATGTTCTGAAGACTCTGAAGTCAATCAATGAAACTCCTGAAGCGGACCGGTGGGCCTGTCTGCACCGTATTCAGCAGGCTTATCTTTCCCGAATGGACGATGCGGGCTTGTGGGATCTGCAGACAGCCCGAATTCAGGCCGTTCGACGCAGAGAATGTCGTACGGATTTCAGCATTGTGCTGCTGGCAACGACCGACATGAATGGCATCATGCGGAGCATGCTTAAGGCAATTGAAGACTGTGTGAGCGTTCTGATTCATGCGGATTCCGCAAAGGCAGAACTATTCGATGAATTCGGCTGCGTGCGACCGGAACGGTGGCAGAGCCGTGAATTGCTGATTCCGGATGAAGTTGTTCGCATCGCCGGGAGCCCGGAAGAGCAGGCAGACCGAGTTCTGAGCGAGCTGCGGTTATTGCAGCCAGTGGCCACGGATGAAGTTACAATTGGAGTGGCTGATGAGTCTCTGCACCCGGTGCTCAGACAGAAACTGGCAGCCAGTGGAACCGCTGTCAATCTTCCGGTTGGCAGGCCACTGTCGAAGAGTCGTCCGTGGCAATTGCTGGACGCAGTGTCCCGACATCTTGGTTCAGCGCGAGAAGACCAGGCTCCGGGATTTGCCACACTGAACGATCTGGTTCGGCATCCTGATCTGTACGGATGGATGGATCAGGGAATTCAAC
>JALRDR010000697.1 GCA_023262145.1 Planctomycetaceae bacterium
GGAATCTGATTGTAGGCGCTGGCAAAGCAGACACCGCTGGCTGCGAGTCGATCAAGTGCCGGGGTGATTGCCAGCGGATCCCCCAGACACCCCAGTGAACAGTTGAGGTCGTCAGCAGCAATGAAGAGCACATTGCGAATCTGCTGCTGGGACAACGCAGGCTGCAGCGGCGTCAGCAGAGACAACAGAAACAGCATCGGGAAGTGGCTGCCGACAGCGACAATGAGCTTTGACATGAGTTGATCACCTGATCACTGTTTTGAGCGGTGCGGTTTATCTCTGCTGAACACTCATAACGAAATCAACCTTCGGTCTCAACTTCTCAGCAGCGGTCTGTTTCTGCTAATCTCCAGGCAGATCCAGAGCGGCGGCACCCAACTGAATCCTGCCGTCTGTGCTCATGGACATCGCAGAGGAGTTTTGTATGCAGCAGGGCGATCGCAATTCCACAGATGTGTCGGACCAACGGATCCTGAAACTGCAGACCGTCTGCCTGATGATCCTGTCTCTGGCCGCCGTTATTCATCTGCTGGTGAACCTCCGCAGCGTACTCGTTCCATTCGTAGTAGCCGTGTTCATCGTGAGCGGGGTGGCACCAATTCTGGAACGCCTGCAGCGACGCCTGCATGTTTCCCGCATTGTTGCCGCGGCAATTGCCTTCACCGTGGGGGCGTCACTGAGCGTGCTTTTCGGGATCAGCGTGTGGCTGTCCGCCATGGAACTGCAGGGCAGATCCGACGAGTATCTGCAGGGAGTCCGCAGCCTCACCAAGCGCATCGAACCCTGGATCCCCGCGGTCTTACTCGACGCCGCCACTGAAAACCCGGATGCGGTACCTGGCGTCAACGGTCGCGAAAAAAACGGCGGCGTTCCCGGTGTTCAGTCGATGATTCGTACCGGTATCGCGCACGTCACCCAGGTCCTCGGCGAACTGCTTTCCTCCGGAACTATTGTCCTGATTTTTGTTTTCTTTCTGCTGCTGGGAGCTCCCCAGGAACAACTCCGCAACCAGACATTGCGGCAGTTCGATCAGCAGGTCAAATCCTACCTCACTCTGAAGACCATCATCTCCATTTTCACCGGACTGGCGTTCGGACTGGCGCTCCGGCTGTTCGGGGTACCGATGGCGATGACATTCGGAGTCCTCGCATTCCTCATGAACTTCATCCCGAATATCGGTCCGGTCCTTGCCAGCGCCCTGCCGCTGCCGCTCATCCTGCTGGACCCGAATGCCTCGGTCACATGGATGTGCTGTGTGATCATCACCATTCTCTCGATTCAGCTCATCAGCGGTAATCTGATTGAGCCACGGATCATGGGAGAATCTGCCAATCTGCACCCTGTGACGATTCTCCTGGCACTCATGTTCTGGGGCACAATCTGGGGGATTGTCGGGATGTTTCTGGCAACTCCCATCACCGCAGTCATCCGGATCGGATTGGAACGCATCCCGTTTACTCAGTCACTGGCGATGCTCATGGCCGGGCAGATCCCGGAGGATTGATCCGGATCGGACGCTGCCGCCCCCGCTTTCTCTTTGAACATGCAACTGCCGGCTCTGCCGTGCACGAACGCCCCCAGACAGAAACGTCCAAAACGATCATCCGCGACTCGTGGCAATTGTTTTCACCAGGCGATGGAAAACCTGATTTTACAAGATTCTTTTGAATTTCAGCGAGACAAAACGTTCATGCATCCTAGAAAACGGTCATGCAAGAATGACTGCAGTGATCTGGAGCCTCGAGTCGGCTTCGACTGTCGTCAGGAGTTTATGGAACGTTATTGACTGGAGTTCTACGATGATACGTCTGATGATTGCCCTTGCTGTTGTTGTTTTGACTGCTGCCCCTGCTGCCGAAGCAGGCAAGCGAGTTCGCATGCTGAGTGTTGCAACGAAGCCATGTGCCAGCAGTTGCTCCACGAAGGCGGTACACCACGCAGTGCCAACTTCCCTCGAGGCCCCGGATATTGTCGATACTGCTGTGAAGGCTGGCTCCTTCAAGACGCTGGTCGCAGCCGTGAAAGCGGCCGGGCTGGTGGAGACGCTGAAGGGGAAAGGCCCATTCACCGTGTTTGCTCCGACCGACGAAGCGTTCGCTAAGCTGCCGGAAGGAACTGTCGAGAGTCTGCTGAAGCCGGAAAACAAGGATAAGCTTGTGGCGATCCTCACCTATCACGTGGTGGCGGGCAAAGTAAAGGCCGCTGATGTCGTGAAACTGACGGAAGCAAAGACTGTCCAGGGCAAGTCAGTGAAGATTCAGGTCACTGATGCCGGCGTAAAGGTTGACGATGCCAAGGTTGTCAAAACCGATATCGAGTGCGCGAACGGGGTGATCCACGTGATCGACTCCGTCATTCTTCCCTGAGAAAAGTGACAACTGAGAGATGGAACGGACACAGGTGCGGTCGGCACGTCGACCACACCTGTGTTTTTTTTGGGGGGCAAGGATGAGCCGCAACGTGGCGAAACTGGTTGCCGCCGGATAATCAGTCGGGTGAAAACGCGACTGTGCTGTGTGAATTCCGACCTCCAGCCGCACACGGTATCACCTGGTACCAACACATTGTTCTGCAGACCTGTCATGTTCCGCGTCGATTGAGCTCTTGTGGGCCACAAGAGCTCACGGGCGAATTGCATACAAATGACTGAACGTGCGCAGAAACAGAGTGCCGTCCGCCACCGCCGGTGATGCTCGCATTCCCTCCTGCAGAACGTTGTGCTGCAGGACTTCAAACTGATCGCCCGCGTGAACCACAAAGCAATCGCCCGCTTCATTGCAGAAGTAGATGCGATCTCCGGCCACGATCGGGGAGGCGGTGAAAGCACCATCGATTCTTCCCTGCCAGACCTCCTCACCGGAGTCCGCATCAACGGCAGTAACGACACCATTATTGGCGACACTGTAGATGCGATTGCCGACCAGCACGGGAGCGCTGAGGTCGGAGTTTCCCTTGGGACGATTCCACACGACGTGAGATTCTGAAACATCACCGCGAGTGGCTTCACCGAGGCGGACCGAGAGCAGATTGGCCCCGCGTGAACCTGTATTCAGAATTGCATGCCCCTTATAGTGCAGTGGCGGTGAGGATGCGTTGAAATCGTCATGGCGGATGGTCCAGAGTTCCTGGCCGGTTCTGGCATCGTA
>JALRDR010000720.1 GCA_023262145.1 Planctomycetaceae bacterium
CATGTGCTGCCCCCGGGCAATGATGCGGTAGTCATTCCAGTCAAAGTCGGGCTTCATGACGGCTTTCTGGTTGAGCGGTTCGGCCTTACGGTTTCCCTGCTCATCAATCACCGTTCGGAAACCGTTGGCTGTCAGCAGCTCCGGTCCATTTCGGGTGTGGATCTCATCGCAGACACCGCCCAGGTAGGGGCCGCTCTGATAGATGTCAGCCTGATAACCAACCGCCAGACCGTCATCACGAATTCTGCTGCGAAACTGAACCCCGGAGTTGCACCCATTGCCGCGCACTCTGAACTGCAGGCGGATTTCAAAATCTGAAACATCTCCACCCTGCCAGACAAGGAACTGATTGGCCGTGCAGGGGAGATCCGGGGTGGATTCGGCGGTGATTGCCCCGTCTTCGACGCGCCAGTATTCGGGGCGGTGCGCTTTCCAGCCCCTGAGTGTGGTGCCGTCGAAGATGGGCACAAATTCGTCGGCAGCGGACGCGTATGAATCCTGGCAATGCTGACTGCAACTGAAGATGATCGCCGCCATGAGAAATCCTAACAAGCGATTCATTGCAGCAGTCCTTCCATGCGAGGGGCGGTGGGTGATCTGCCGCAGTGTAATGGTCCGGGCTGCAGAAGTTCCAGTGGCGGGCAGCTTTGGACAAGGAGACAACGCCGGAGACGACGATTGTGTGCAGCGATCATCTGAGGCTCCTGTATTCCGATGGGTTGCACAATTGCAGGGTGTGCTGACCAGGCATGATCTTCTATGATCTGAGGCCGGAAGCGGCTGGAATTCTACGCCGGAGCAATTTCGGGGACGGCACTTCCACGATTCAGGGCGGTACAGGAAAACCATATATGTCGGCAGCGTCGCAGTCACTGGTTACGGACGAGCATCGGCTGCAGTTTCAGGAAGAGGGCTACTTCATTCTGGAGCGAGCAATCTCACCGGAGCACCTGCAGATTCTGAGAGATTCCTGTGATCTGCTGATCGATGTCATGCATCAGGAGATGGATCGACTGGGAACTGATCATATTCACATCAGTCATCGCGGTCGTCGCTATCATATCGCCAAGCAGTTTGAGCAGGCTCCGGGGCTGGCGGCTTACGTCTTCAGTCCACTGATGGCAGATATCTGCAGAGCGACGATTGGTTCGAATGCGTTTCTGTTCTATGAGCAGTATGTGGCCAAGTGTGCCGAACATGGGATGCCGTTCTCATGGCATCAGGACAGTGGCTATCTTGGGTTTCCGCATCGGCCGTACGTGACAGTCTGGGCTGCTGTCGATGAGATGACTGAAGAAAACGGGACTGCCAGCGTACTGCCATGGTCAACGGTTGGCATTCGTACTCTGGTGGAGCACGTACGCAATCCGGAAACGGGAGACAAGGTAGGCTATTTCGGGCGCGAACAGGGTGTGCCGGCGATTGTGCCGGCAGGCAGTCTGGTCGTGTTCAGTTCACTCACCTTTCATCGAAGCGGCGCAAATACAACAAACCGCATGCGGCGGGCCTACGTGACACAGTATTCGGCCGAGCCTGTTTATCAGCCCGCTTCTGAGCAACTCATGCACCTTGCGCATCCATTTCTGCGAGATGGTGCTGTGGTTGCCGAATTCTGAGGGGAAAGCGATGGAATCAGCACCGATGATAATGCAGCGAAAGACACGGCGAGGATTTCTGGCGGAGGGGTTGGCAGCGGCAGCGGCCCTGCCCGCGTTCGCTCCTGTTGCTGCGGCAGTGCACCACGAATGGACGCCACGTTATCTGCTTGCCTCCTGCATGTACGGAACGCTTCCGCTGCAGCAGATTCTGCCCGAGCTGAAAGCGACAGCAGCTGAGGCGATTGATATCTGGCCGAAAGTCCATGGCAACCAGCGAGAACAACTGGCGGAAATGGGAGAGGCTGCATTTGCAGAGCTGCTTTCGCAACACGATACTCGACTGGGTTGCCTGACGCAGTATCCACTGGGGCCGTTTGGACTGCAGCAGGAAATGCAGCTGGCATCCAGGCTGGGGTGTTCGGTCATGGTGACTGGAGCTCGCGGTCCAAAGGGACTGAAAGGCAGTGAGGAAAAGGCGGCGGTTCGCGAGTTTGTGAGGCAGCTGGAGCCGCATCTGGCGGCAGCTGAGAAGGCTGGCGTCACAATAGCGATTGAGAATCACGCAAACAGCCTGATTGAATCTCCGGATTCCCTCCGCTGGCTGGCTGAGTTTTCTCCTGGGGAAGTACTGCAGATCGCATTTGCTCCCTACCACCTGCCGCAGGACACGGAAGTGCTCTGCCGTCTGCTGCAGGACTGCGAACAGAAAATCGCTGTGTTTTATGCGTGGCAGCACGGCATGGGATGTCACCAGAAACTGCCCAGGGAACAGGAACTGCTGCAGATGCCTGGCCGTGGTGATCTGGATTTTGCCCCCATCTGGAATACTCTGCGGCAGCAGAATTATCGAGGCTGGTTTGAGATCTTCATGCATCCTTTTCCGCGTGGGATTCCGATCCTGCCGACGGCGGCTGAGGTGACGGCAGAAATCAATCGAGCACGAGCGTATCTGGAAGCATTGCCGGCGTCCGGTTGAATTGTACGCAGCTGCCATGTTGCAGGCTCCTGCTGCATGCAGTCAGATCAGGTGTCCATTCAGGAAGCACACATCAGATGAAGCGATGGCGGGCGGCGGTAATCGGAACCGGGTTCATTGGACCGGTTCACATTGAGGGCTTGCAGCGTGCGGGAGTGGAAGTAGTTGCCGCTATTGGTTCGACAGCGGAGAAATCTGCTCGGCTTTGTGAGCGATTTCACCTGAGTGGACAGCACCGGACATATGAGGATGTCCTGCAGGACGAATCCATCGATGTGGTACACCTGGCGACACCCAATCGACTGCATTTTGAGCAGGCGCAGGCAGCACTTCGAAGCGGACATCACGTGCTGTGCGAAAAGCCCCTTGCAATGACATCGGTTGAGTCTGAGCGGCTGGTACAGCTTGCTGCGGAAACCGGCAAACAGGCCGGAGTGGCATACAATGTGCGATTCTATCCGCTTTGCCACGAGGCTGCGGCGCGCGTGCGGTCCGGATTCATCGGCGATGTGTTGCACGTGCGGGGAAGCTACGTGCAGGACTGGCTGCTGTTTCCTTCAGACTTTAACTGGCGTGTTCTGTCGGAAGAAGGTGGTGAACTCCGTGCAGTTGCGGACATTGGGACACACTGGCTGGATCTGGTGCAGTTCATTACCGGTCGGAAGATTATTTCCGTCTGCGCAGATCTGCAGACTGTGCATGCGGTGCGTCAGCGTCCGACAGGCGGTGCAGAGACGATTTCCGGGATGGCGGGTCAGTCTGCAGAAACCCATGCGGTTAAGATTGCCACCGATGATGGCGGTAGT
>JALRDR010000872.1 GCA_023262145.1 Planctomycetaceae bacterium
GACGGGCCTGGGGTGGCAGGCGGCAGGCGGCAGGCGGAAACCAGGGCCACTGCAGTCAATCAGAAACTGCTGTACCGAAGGCACCTTGCGATGGCCTGCAGCAGCCCCGATCAGGGTGCTGCAGGGCGATCCGCGTTCTCCACAGGCAGGAACTTATTGCTGAAGCATTCTGCGGCTGCCACGGAATCGGCAGGAATCTCGCCCAGTTCTTCAATCTGACTGATCAGCTCAGCCCAGCGGGATTCAGTCATCTGACCGAACGCCGTCCCCTCAGGTACGAGGCAAAGCGGTTTCATGGCTTCCGCTCCATAGGCCAGCGCTTCTGCCGACATCTCTTCATTCAGCTTCTGAATCTGCCGGTTAGTGTCATCCGGTAGTTCGAGATATTTCTTCCAGCCCTGCTGAGCCGCTGCGACCACTTTCCGGACGAGATCTTCCTGCATCTCAATCACAGATTCTGTTGTGACAAGCAAACTGGAATACGGGTTGAAGCCGATCTCCGCAACCATTAATGACTGCGGATCGCCACCCTGCTCCCGGGCAATAAATGGTTCGCTGAAGACATAGGCCTGCTGCGCAAAATTCGGTTTCAGCAGAAACTCTCCAACCAGCCCATTGAACGGAACAATTGTGACTCCTTCCAGGGGCAACTTTTTCTTCATCCACAGGGCGAACGGACGTGCTTCGCTCATTGAGAGTTCAACATCCTTCAGATCGTGGAGCGACTGAAACCCGGCCGCTTTGTGCACCATGATACAGCGAGGGGATTGCTGCAATGCTGCCAGCAAAGCAACAACAGGGACACCAGCCTCCCGCGCACGGATCACATTGTCCGCACTTGAAACTGCAAACTGGATCCTGCCAGCGGCAAGCTCGGCGATCACAGCCTGTGGGGCCCCTGGCCCTCCCGGAATAATCTCCGCCGCTAAACCCGCTTCCGTGTAGAAACCCTCCACGTCGGCGGCAATAAATCCACCGTGCTCAGTTTCCGGATACCAGTTCAGAGCCAGTCTGAAGGGAGCCAGCGCTGATGCCTGTGACTCGCCCCCCAGTGGCCCCTGCTGTGATTCTCCGCAACCAGAACAGAGGATCGCCACCAGAAGTATGCAGGTTCGCTCAAATCCGAAGCTCATGTTACGACTGCCGTAGGGATGGGGATCATCTGTAAGGGAACGTCTGCCCATGATCCTACACACCAGCACCGAAGTGCGTGAGTTTACGGACATAATTCAATGCCGAATTCTCGATTTCCCCCATGGAAACACACACTTCAGCTCAGCCATTCAACAGCTCTGACTTTCAACGGGCAGCGGGATCCCTCGAGAAACCTAAGCAAATCACAGACGGCCTCGCTGTGTCTGTAAAGCGCGCCGCGCCCTGCAATCCACATAATCCCCCCAACCCTCCATGTCGCCATGAATCCCCCAGTGCATCTGCCGTGCATCAGCGAAATTTCGTGCACAAAATCCCCAGGCGGTTAATACTGCAGACAGTGACCTGAGAAGCCTGCCGTCGCAATGGGCAGGATCAGGCGCCATCGTTTCAAATGAAACACCTGCAGAGCATTCCGCGTATGACCACTCCCATCACCCACATCATGCAGAACTGCACTGGAATGATCTTCTCCGGTGCTGTCACCGTAGAGCGTCTGCTGCAGCACCTGCTGGAATCGCAGCAGGATGTCATCATTCTTACGGACGATGACCAAACGTACCGTGGGATAATTTCTGTCACGGCATTGTTCAAACTCATGCTTGGTGTTATTTCCGACCAGCAGTTGTCCCTGCGGCTCACTCAGCATTATCCGCAGCCCGTTCTCACACTGGATACAGACACCTCAGATCTGAATGCCGCCTTCCAGCAGACGGATTTGCAGGTCCTTCCAGTTGTGAATGACACAAATGGCGTCATTGGCATGGTCAGACGCAGTCAACTCAGTACAGCAGGTTCCGTTGTAGCTGTACACGCAACTCCATCCGCTGCAGCCGTTATATCCCGGCACTTCGCTCCGACTGCTCCCGCAGGCACAGAGCATGTGCCGGACTGTGTCCGCTGTTCCTCGCATGTGCTTCGCCGTGATCCAGCGCGGACAATCACCGGCAGCCAGGCACTTCGCATTCTTCGTGACACAGATCACCATCACAGATTCTGGTGACAGCAAAAGCGACGGTCTGCTATTCTCACCGTCAGATGCGGCTGACACTGTACCACGCATTGAATTTCCCTGCATCTGTCCCGACAGCAGCCGGCAATTCTGAGCATTGCGATCAACATCAGGATGTCTCCTGCCGGCCTGCATTGAATTGCCTGAACCAAGCTGCTCTGCGTACAGAATCCAGTCCATCATGAAGCGTCTGCTGCTGATCATTGCCGGTACTGCAGTTTCTCTGGGAAGCCTCGCATGGGCCATGAAAGACACTCCCAGGCAGGAACTGTCGGACAGCCTGAAGGAAATCAACTATCTCTACATCATCCCGATGTTTCTGCTGATATTCCTGTTTTACTGGCTCAAGGCAGTTCGCTGGAGCTGGCTGCTTCAACCTGCCAGCGAACTCACCGCAAGTCAGCTGTTTCGCCCACTTGTGATTGGATTCGCTGCCAACAACATTCTTCCGGCGCACCTCGGTGAGTTTGTCCGCGTCTTTGTGGTGAATCGACAGTTTAATATTCCCGCAGGCACTGTGTTGTCCACAGTCGTACTGGAACGCATTCTTGATATCGTCGCCATCCTCGCACTGTTCGCGGCAGGGATCTGGTATGCCCCGGAAATGCCACCGGAGTACCAGACAGTTGCAGTCACAGTGGCAGTGATCTGCAGTCTCATGGTTGCAGCAGTGATCGTGTATCTGTGGCGTACGCAGTTTTTCATCAATCTCACCCGGGGAATCCTCAACTTCATACCGTTTGTACCAGCCGCGCTCAGCAGCAAGGTGCTGGAATTGCTCCAGCAGGGTGCCGTTGGACTGCAGGCACTCAGGTCTCCGGTGATGATTCTGAAGCTGCAGATCAATTCGCTCGCCCAGTGGCTGCTGAACGGACTTTCCGCGTGCATCGCTCTGTGGGCTCTCGCGATCAATGTCGACTTTTCAACGGGGCTGATCCTTACCGGAATCACGGCATTTGGTGTCATGATTCCTGCAGCACCGGGCTACTTTGGAGTAATTCAGGTGTGCTTCATCGTGGCCATGAAGGCACAGTCGCTGCAGCCCGATAATGCGGACGTCCTGGCAGCCTCATTCTTTCTGCAGGTGCCCGCTTACATAATTGTGACTGCGTCAGGAGTGTTCTTCATGCAGCAACTGGGGCTGAATCTGAAGCAGATGACGCAGTCACCAGAGACGGATCAGGACACCAATTGTGGCGCCCATGCACAGAGCAATCTCACCCAGCAGTCCCGCGACAACTCTCAGGCAAACAGCTGATCCACAACCCTGCCCCCGTCCGGCCCGGTGAGCCGATGATGTCGTCCTTCATGGAACCATGTCAGATCATTTGCCGGCAGTCCCAGCAGATGCAGGATCGTGGCGTGCAGATCTCGGAAGTGCACCTTGCCGGCCACCGCCTGAGCGCCCGTGTCGTTGGTGCGGCCGTGAACATGCCCGGCCTTCACACCACCACCAGCCATCCAGAAGGTGAATCCACTCGCATTGTGGCCGGTCTCATCCTTGCCATCACCAGGC
>JALRDR010000895.1 GCA_023262145.1 Planctomycetaceae bacterium
AATGACCTGAAAAAATTTGTTGGCGAATACGGCGCAAAGGGCCTGGCCTACATGAAGGTTGCCGGTGGAGCTCTGGAATCCACGATCGCCAAGTTCTTTTCTGCCGAACAGCAGGCGGCGATTATTGAGCGGATGGAAGCAGCGGATGGTGACCTGCTGTTGTTCGTCGCCGATAGCTGGAAAGTGACCTGTGCCGCACTCGCAGCCCTGCGAAATCGCATCGGCCGGGAACAGAGCCTTTACGACCCGGCTTCCTTCTCCTGCCTCTGGGTTGTCGATTTCCCACTGTTCACCTGGAATCCGGATGCAAATCGATACGATGCTGAACACCATCCGTTCTGTCAGCCCAATGCCGAAGATGTGGAATACCTGCAGTCCGACCCGGGCAAAGTTCGCGCTGACAGCTACGACCTGGTGGTAAATGGTTATGAAGCGGCCAGTGGCAGCGTGCGTATTCACGACTCCGAGATTCAGAAGGCCATCTTCGATCTGCTGAATATCAATTCCGACGAAGCGGAACGTCGGTTTGGTTTCCTGCTGGATGCATTGCGTTTTGGCGCACCACCGCACGCCGGGATTGCCCTCGGGCTCGATCGCTGGGTGATGATGCTGGCCGGAAATGACAACATTCGCGAGGTGATTGCGTTCCCGAAAACCCAGAAAGCGGCAGACCTGCTTTCTGGTGCTCCCTCCGAAGTCGATGCCCAGCAGCTCCAGGACCTGCATATTGAACTCAGTGACCCACCGCCAGCGGAATGACAGTTTCTGTCATCGGAAGCGACTGCCAGCACGGTCGCTGCGATCTCCTGTTCACGTCCCCGAACGCACTCCGGCAACGTATGGAGCGTCCGGAAACAGCCGGATCCCACTGATTTCGCGTTGACTTTTTCTTCTTCACGGAATTTGATGGTGTATGATAAATGTGTGTCGGTGGGCAATTCTGCACCACCGGCCGGCTGCTTTGCTGCTGTTCATTCGGTGTGCTGCTGTTCATTCGGTTTACTTTGTGCGGATTGCTGTGAAGGTTAAGCTCAGTGCGGATCCACAGAACTGATCTCACAATGGTGCTGCTGACACTGCTGGCTGTGCTGGGGCACGCCTTCACAGGCTGTTGTGCGCATCACCTGCACGCTCAGCAAAGCCCTCAGCTCGAACCAGCACCGCAGATCAGTTCCGCGTCCACAATCGCTCAGATCCCGTTCAGACAATTGCACTCAATCTGCGGCTGCAATCATCAGCATCGGCCACATGCAGTTCCTGAGTCAGATCCTGCGCAGGGTAAAACTGACCGGTGCCAGCATCTGCCCTGCGATCTTGTGGCTGATGTGTCGAAGTCACTGCTTGCCGGCGGGCAGTTCGAATTCATCCAGCAGGTGCCGCCTGCTGTCGCTGCTGCACCGCTGCATCGGCCGCCTCAGTGTACGGCTCCTGACTTCGTCGTGCCGCGGCTTCCGGTTTCCGCTGACCGCTTGCGCGCTCAGCTTTGCAGCTGGCTCATTTGATGCTCCGGCATCGCAGCAGCGGATGACATCCTGTGGACAGCTGCTGCTTGTGCTGAGTGTTGCCTGATTGCTGCGTTTCCTGCAGCAGCCACCCATCCAGTGGCCGCCAGTGACTTCCTTTTACGGTCACTCTGGTTGCTCACTGCACGCTGCGGTTTATCGCTGCCGAAGTTGCAGCAGCGTACCGTCAACAGGCATTTTGAATCTTCCAGCATCCAGAGCCGGATTGTATGCCATGAATCAGTCTCCTTCTGCAGATCACAAGCCCGTGTTCCCTGTCGTGCTGATCCTGATCGTTGCCAGCGTCGCATGGTGGCAGCAGAGCCGCATCCTGTCGCTGTTCATTGCGGCCGATGCGGCTGGTGAGCAGCATGCGGAAGATGAGCACCCTCACGACCACGCTGCCGACGACGATCGGCTGCCCGTTTCCGATGCGGCACGTGCCAACCTTGGACTCACTGCGGAATTTCTGTGGCCGGTGGCAGCGAGTGCCTGGAGCAGATCGGTGAGTATCCCCGGAGTGATCCGCGCTCAGCCGGGCACCAGCATCTGGCATGTTTCGGCTCCGCTGACCGGAGTTGTCACAAGAGTGCTCGCCATCAGCGGTGAGGCCGTACTGCCGGGGGCACCGTTATTTGAAATCCGACTCACACATGAAGAGCTTGTCACAGCGCAGACCGGTTTCCTGCAGCTCCTTGGCGAACTTGATGTAGAGCAGGAAGAGATTGCTCGCCTGGAACAGGCCGCTGCGGGCGGTGCCGTGGCCCAGCGCACACTGCTGGAACGTGTGTATGCCCGTGATCGGCTGCTGGCCTCGCTGAGTGCTCATCGGGAATCGCTGCTGCTGCATGGTATGACGCTGGAGCAGGTGTCAGAGATTGAGATGCAGCGCAAGCTTGTTGGCAGCCTTCTGGTGCGTGCCCCTGAGCTCGCAGCGGTTGCCAGTAATGATGAGGGTCACGCTGGTCTTGGCAATGAACCTTCTGCGCCAGCTGTCCCGCTGGTCATCAGCACAATGTCCGTCACCACCGGACAGGCTGTCACCTCGGGCGAACATCTCTGCGAATTGCTGAATCTGTCGCAGTTGCAGATCGAAGGGCACGCGTTCGAAAGTGATTTGCGCGCTCTGCAGACGGCTCAGGCGGAAAACCTGCCCATCGCGGCGGTGATCGGGAATGATCGGCAGCAGGCCATTGGCCTCGCCGTGCAGTATCTGGGAACACAGGTGGATACCGACACACGCCTGCTGCCGTTCTATGTCGGGCTGCACAACAAGGTCCAGGCTACTCACGCTGCAGCGGATGGTCGGACTTACGTTTCGTGGCAGTACGTACCCGGGCAACGTGCCATTCTTCAGATCCCGATCGAAGCCGCTCAGCAGCGGATTGTGCTGCCTGCAAATGCGGTCGCAGCGGATGGAGTGGAATCCTGTGTCTTTCGTCGTAACGGCGATGTCTTTGAACGAGTTGCTGTGCAGGTCCTGCATCAGTCGCCGGAGCAGACAGTACTGGTGGATGATGGCAGCCTGTTTCCCGGAGATGTGGTTGCGCTTCGGGGGGCGCATCAGTTGCTGCTGGCCCTGAAGAATCAGTCCGGTGGCGGAGTCGATCCGCACCACGGACACACTCACTGACCCTGTCTTTCGAATGCGGTAATTGCCTCAACGCGCACAACCAGGTCCGGTTCCATGCTGAATGCACTCATCAGATTCTCCCTGCAACAGCGACTGCTGACAATGATTGTCGCCGCGGTGCTCTGCGTACTGGGCACACGACACGCGCTGCAGATGCCGGTCGACGTGTTTCCGGACCTGAATCGCCCGCGAGTGGTGATCATGACGGAAGCTGAGGGGATGGCACCGGAGGAAGTGGAGACGCTGATTACTTTTCCGCTGGAAACGGCGATGAATGGCATCAGTGGCGTGGAAGCTGTCCGTAGTTCGTCAGCCCCCGGACTGTCCGTGATCTATGTCGAGTTTGACTGGGGAACGGATATTTATCGTAATCGACAGCTGGTTTCAGAACGGTTGCAGACGGTTGCAGAAGCCCTGCCTCCACAGGTCGCCCCCCAGCTGGCACCGGTTTCGTCCATTATGGGCCAGATTGTCGTTCTGGCTGTCTGGAACAACAGGGCGGATGTGTCGCCATTGGAATTACGGACTGCCGCAGACTGGGTGCTGCGTCCGCGACTGCTTGGGATCCGAGGCATTGCACAGGTGTTTGCAATGGGTGGCGAGCGTCGCCAGTTTCATGTGCTGGCTGATCCGGAACGGATGAGGCAGCTGGGCGTGGATCTGAATCAGATTGAAGCGGCGCTGGCCTCCGGGAATGCAAACGTCTCCGGCGGATTTCTCACACGTCAGGGTGGGAACGAACTGCTGGTCCGCAGTCTGGGGCGAGTTCGTGATCAGGAAGATCTGCAATCGCTGGTTGTCACAAATCGCGGCCAGCGCGCGGTGCTGCTGCAGGATGTTGCCACAGTCCGTGAAGCAGGGCAGGTCAAACGCGGCGATAGCGCGGCTTTTTTCAGAGACGGTGCAGACTGGAGCGGTGGACCTGCTGTTGTGCTCACGATTACCCGCCAGCCAGGGGCCGATACCAGTACAGTAACGGATGCCGTGATGCAGGCGGTGGACGAGCTGCAGGCGGCGTTGCCCGAAGGAACACAGGTACGTGCTGTCTACGCACAGAAGTCATTCATTGATCGAGCAATTTCCAATGTGCTGGAAGCACTGCGCGACGGTGTACTGCTGGTAGTGCTGGTGCTTTTTCTGTTCCTGATGAATCTGCGGACTACTCTCATCACCCTCACAGCGATCCCTCTGTCGCTGGTCATTACGTCGCTGGTGTTTGCCGGACTCGATCTGTCCATCAACACGATGACACTCGGTGGACTGGCAGTGGCCATCGGGGAACTGGTGGACGATGCCATTGTGGATGTCGAAAATATCTTTCGTCGGTTACGGCTTAACCGACAGTCTGAGAATCCACTGCATCCACTGCTGGTGATCTATCGAGCCAGCGTGGAGGTGCGCAGCAGCATTGTGTACAGCACTATGATCGTGGTGCTGGTGTTTGTGCCGCTGTTCGCACTGGATGGAATTGAGGGACGATTGTTTGTTCCGCTGGGAATTGCTTACATCGTTTCCATTCTGGCCTCACTGCTGGTGTCACTCACCGTCACGCCTGTGCTGTCATGGTGGCTGCTGGGCAAGGACGGCAGTGGTCATGAGGCGGATGGCTGGCTGCTGCGGCAGCTGAAGCTGCTGACAGCCCCTGTGATTCGCTTCAGCCTCAGATACCCGGGGGGCAATCTGGCGATTGTCGCCGGCATGGTGATCATTGCTGCCGCTGCAGTGCTGCAACTGGATCGCGATTTTCTGCCGTCGTTCAACGAGGGTACCGTGCAGCTGAATGTGCTCCTGCCGCCCGGCACGTCGCTTGATACATCGCAGCAGATCAACCGCCAGGTCGAACGCTCGCTGCAGAGTCTGCCGGATGTCGTCCAGCTGGTCCGGCGAACTGGTCGTGCGGAGCTGGATGAGCATGCGGAAGGGGTGAACACGAGTGAATACCTGCTGGAGCTGAATCCGGCATCAACGCAGACCCGGGAACAGCAGCTGGAGCAGATTCGCCGAGTTCTGGCAGACGTGCCGGGCATCGTTTCCTCCGTCGAACAGCCTGTCTCGCATCTGATCTCGCACATGCTTTCCGGAATTCGTGCGCAGATCGGAATTCGGATCTTCGGCGATGATCTGGATGAACTGCGCAAGGCCGGAGAACGACTGGAAGCGGCAATCGGCGAAGTGCCGGGAGTGCGTGACCTGCTGCTGGAACCGCAGGTACTGATTCCGCAGTTGCAGATCGAACTGAATCATCAGCAGCTGGCTCGTTACGGAGTCACTGTCGAATCGATCAATCATCTTGTGGAAACGGCCATGCAGGGCCGAGTGGTCGGCGAAGTGCTGCAGGATCAGCGTCCCATCGATCTGCTGGTGCGGCTGGATGATGAGCAACGCGAGGATCTGGACGTGCTGGGACGGCTGCCTGTTCACCTTCCTCAGGGAGGTGTGGTAGCTCTGAACGACGTGGCCACAATTCGTCGGTCTGGCGGCCCCAATACGATCAATCGCGACGACATTCGTCGACGAATTGTTCTGCAGTGCAATGTGTCCGGACGCGGAGTCGTGGATGTGGTTGACGATATTCAGAATTCCGTGCAGCCAATGCTGGCCGAATTACCGGCAGGTTACTTTGTGGAATACAGCGGTCAGTTTCAGAGTCAGCAGGCGGCCAGTCGAGCGCTTGCACTGCTGTTTGGCCTGTCACTGCTGGGAGTTTTCCTGCTGTTATACTCAATGTTTCGATCGCTCAATCTGGCACTGCAGGTCATGGCGGCACTGCCCATGGCGTTCATTGGATCAGTGGTGGCGCTGGTGGTTACCGGACAATCGCTGACGATTGCGGCGATGGTGGGATTCATCTCGCTCGGAGGCATTGCGTCCCGTAACGGAATTCTGCTGCTGAATCACTACCTGCATCTGGTCCGTGAAGAAGGCGAGACGTTTAACGAACAGATGATTGTGCGAGCCGGACTGGAGCGACTGGCACCGGTGCTGATGACGGCGCTGACCGCAGCCATCGGACTGCTGCCACTCACCATGTCCGCAGGGCAGCCAGGCCGGGAAATTCTCTATCCAGTGGCTACCGTCATCGTCGGTGGTGTGATTAGTTCCACATTGCTGGATTTTCTGGTGCATCCGGCACTGTTCTGGCTGTTTGGCATTCGTTCCGCAGAAGCTGTGACGGGTAATTCGGCATTGCATGTGCGACTGACGGAAGCAGGGCAGGGCGATCCGCCTGCAGACAGGTAAATTGATAGGATTCTCGGCAGCAGTGCAGCTCTGCCGCAACGATGGTCAGCTTTTTCATGGGAGAGTTCAGATGGTCAGAGGACGGTACAGCAGCATGGCACTTGCAGGAATGATGGTGTGCTGGGCACTTGTCAATTCCGGGTGCCAGTCAGAAACCAGTACACCAGCAGCCGCAGAAAAAAATCTGGCGGCGGAACCCGCTACTGCGGCGCACAATCATCCGGATCATGGACCGCATGGCGGTGATCTGATTGAACTGGGCGACGGCGACTATCATGCAGAGGTGGCACATGCAGATGCTTCACTTAAAATCTGGATTCTGGATGGTTCAGCGGCAGACCCCGTGGCGGTCAGTACTGCCAATGCTGTGATCAACGGTAGCTATGCCGCAGACAAGCAGCAGTTCTCACTGACTGCGCAGCCACAGCCCGGCGATGCTGATGGTACTGCCAGCTGCTTTGTCAGTAACGATGCAACATTGCTGGAATGGATGGAGCAGCCGCTGGCGAGACTGCGACTGTCGGTGACGATTGGTGATACACCGTGGGGCGGAGCAATCGTGCATGACCACGACCACGACCACGGTCATGACCACTGAACTCAGCACTGAACTCAGCACTGAACGGTGCACTGAACGGTGCACTGAACGCTGCACTGAACTGAATACTGCTCGGAGCACTGCTACGTTGGCAGGGTGCTCACCAGTGTCGGCAGCAGGCACCATCGCGGTCGACGAAGGCACGGAACCATTGCCAGCAACGATCCGTTCATGACTGCTTGCCCTGGCCTCGGGCCGGGTTCTTCCACTGCCAGGTATCCTCTTCCCGTAGCCGCAGATAGCTCTGGTAACGCTGGTCAGAGATCATCCCGTCTTCCAGTGCCTGTTTGATGGCACAGTTGCTTTCATGTGTATGGGTGCAGTTGGGAAAGCGACAGTGAGCAATAAAGGGGCGGAATTCAATGAAATAGCCGTCGACTTCCTCCAGTCCAAGATCCCATAGTTCAAACTGGCGGATTCCCGGCGTATCGCAGACCCAGCCTCCGAAGGCCAGTGGGACCAGTCGTGCGCGGCGCGTGGTATGCGTACCTTTACTGGTCCAGTCGCTGACATCCGACGTGGCCAGATTCAGGTCCTGATCCACGGCATTAAGTAGTGAGGATTTTCCGACGCCGCTCTGACCGCTGACAGCCGTCTGACGATTCCTCAGCAGCTGTCGTAATCGCTCAATTCCCTCGCCCGTGCGGATACTTGCGGGGATCACTGTGTAGCCAACCTCGGCAAACACTCGCAGCTGTGCCTGCAGGTCAGCGGGATTCACCAGATCCATCTTGCTGATACAGACAATCGGGCGAATCTCGTGGCGTTCGGCGGTGAGCAGATAGCGATCGACCAGCTGTGGACGGAATTCAGGATCTGCGGCCGAGCAGACAATCAGTACCTGATCGATATTGGCCACCAGCACATGTTCGCGGCCCTGACTTCCGCGTGACAGAACCCCGTGTCGCGGCTCAACACGTTCAATAACACCCTGGAAGTCATCGCCTTCCTGGCGAAAAAGCACGCGGTCGCCCGTGACCACCACGTTGCGGGCGTCGCGTGCCAGTGAACGCAGCACACCGCGTACGGAACACTCAAATTCCTCCCCGCTGCTGTCGCAGCGAACCATGATATTCAGTCCAATGAAGCTGCTCACTCGACCGCGACGGCAACCCGTTTCATCCACATTGCGGAGCAACTGGTCGCCGTCTGCAGTGACGCCGACAACTGTGCGCCGACGGAACAGTGAACCACGATTTGTCACTCGTTCTTCACGGGATACATCCTCCGCCGACTGTTCGTCGTCGAGGAACTCGTGCGTCATATTCTGCTGCCGCACGCGGGTCTGCTTGTTGCGTCGCAGATCCACCCGCACCTTCTGCCCGGACTTTCCGCCGCGGCGTTTCCCTTTATCCGCCATGCAGGCACCTCGGAAAATGCCTGCGGAACCGCAGGACTGATACTGCCTTTGGGGCGGCGGGCGGCTGAGGTAATGTCACAGGATCGCCGAGCCCTTCACTTCGATTCCCTTCAGACGCATCTTCAGTTCTTCGATGTTCGGCGAAATCTCAAACGCAGCCTCACGGCTCACAAACTCACGATTGACGAAGTCATAAAGGCTGTCGTTGAACAACTGCATCCCTTCCGTACGGCCAATGCGGATGGCCGCGAACAGCTTGTCATCCGCTTCCTCCATCACCAGCTTGCGCACGGTGGGGTTGAAGCTCATGATCTCCACGATTGGCACTCGCGGTGGCACATCGACGATTGTCTTGAGCAGTTTCTGGCCGACGATGCACTTCATGTTCATCGCGATACTCGCTCGAATCGCCTTGTGCATGTCGAACGGGAACAGGTCCAGAATTCGGGAGATTGTTCCCGGA
Organism: Planctomycetaceae bacterium; assembly: GCA_023262145.1. Classification (GTDB taxonomy): domain Bacteria; phylum Planctomycetota; class Planctomycetia; order Planctomycetales; family Planctomycetaceae; genus SXXK01. The sequence goes on from JALRDR010000895.1 coordinate 8,797, forward strand.
GCGCCCGGAGCGTGGATGGTTCCAAATACCAGGTGCCCCGTCTCGGCTGCGTGGATGGCGGTTTCGAAGGTCTCTCGGTCTCGCATTTCCCCCACCAGCATGATGTCCGGGTCTTCTCGCACCGCATGCTTCATGGCCACGTGAAAGTCAATCACGTCCTGGCCGATCTCTCGCTGATTGATGAGACAGTTGTCGGGAGTGTAGATGAATTCGATCGGGTCCTCGATGGTGAGGATATGCTTGTTCATGTTGCGATTGATCCAGTCCAGCATCGACGCGATGGTCGTACTTTTTCCGGAACCTGTCACGCCGGCCAGGAGCACCATTCCCTGGTCATACTTGCAATGGTCCACCATACATTCCGGCAGAAAGAGCTTCTCAAACGGCGGGATGGATCGCTCAATCTTTCGAGCCACCATGCCCACTTTTCCAAGCTGCGTGAGCAGATTCACGCGGAAACGCCAGGGATCGTCTGCCACTGAAACGACCTTCGAAAAGTCCGCCCCGCCATCCCGATGGAAGATGTCCAGATTTCGCTGGTCCATCATCGGGAAGGTGAGTTCAATCATCTGACTTTCGGTGATCGGTGGCATATCCAGCGGACGCAGGCCACCGCGGATACGAAAGATGGGCGGTCGATCGACCTGCAGGTGAATGTCTGAGCAGTTGTGCTTGATCGCCAGACGGAAGATCTTGTCGATCTCGAGATCGTTGCGAGGATTGAAGGTGGATTCTTTCCAGTCTGAAATAAGAACCATCAGCTTGTCCTTTGGAGCACGAACTCTGCCGCAACGGGGCAGATACAGACCATCGAATGCACTGTTTTACCACGAACCCGATCGGACGTGCAGGGAAAACAGTGCAGAAATTTCTGAGTGATCGGCGGTGAAGCAGCGGGGTGGATCCAGCGGGAGTGCGGCAGAGTGCCCGAAACTGCCGAAAACTGGATGGTGTTCCGGACAACTGCTCGACAGACACGGCCTGCGGACCGCACTGGCAAATGACAGAGGCCATGGGAATGGCTTCATGAATTCCATGCTTCGCGAAATCGAACATGTATTCTGGCATAGACTTGCGTGGATCGAGCGTGTTTTGTCATACTCCGGCACCGCGTCACGCGTGTATGCTGTGAGCGGTGTATGACGCTGCCCTCAATCGTGGCGGGCCCAGCCAAACCGGGTCAGGTCCGAAAGGAAGCAGCCCTGCGGCCTCGGAGTTCGGGTGCGTGCGGGGGCAGCGTCATGCATCGCGAACCAGTCGCCGCGTCAGCGTGTCAGTTCCAGCGTGTGTTGCTTCTGCGAGATTTTCACCTGAAGATCTTCACCTGTTGCACCCCTGTAGCACTCGTTGTTGCTCTGCAAACTGACGGTGTCACGAAACCGGCTGGCAGTTTTCTGTTGGCCACCACCACTCCTGCCCCAGACATCGTCAAGGATAGATGGCGCAGGAATCAGCGGAAATGGGAACGCGGTGCGATCTGGCTTGAAACGCTCAAGTCGATCGGTTACTTTTCCGACCTTCCAACCAGATCCTCTGTAGCTCAGTTGGTAGAGCAAGCGGCTGTTAACCGCTGGGTCGCAGGTTCGAGTCCTGCCGCCGGAGCCAATTAGTAGGAAGGCCAGCCCGCGAGGGCTGGCCTTTCGCTTA
>JALRDR010000913.1 GCA_023262145.1 Planctomycetaceae bacterium
CCGCTGCGTCTCCGGCTGGCAGCATGAAACGCACTGCTGCACCAGTCGGGACAATCGGAGCAGCAACGACAACCTCCAGTGGAGCTGTCGATAGTCGCAGGTGAAAATGATGCCGCTCCCCCCCCGAATAGCGGACGTCCCGCAACTCAAGCTTGTATGTGCCTTCCGCAGCTGCCGTCCACTCAAAGCCAGAATCGCCTTCTGCACCCGGTACATCATCGGCATACAGGACTTCGCCACCGTCGGGGCCGGACAGACGTAACACAGGATCCAGATTCGACCCCAGACGTCGAGCATAAACTTCGGCACTGAGTGTCTGACCTGCCTGCAACGAAATCTGCAGAAACCGAGATGACACAGCATTCAATTGTCCGGCCACAGCACACGGCAGAGCCACGGGCTGGCCGGCATCTCGACTGTTGGCCGCCTCTGTGAGTGAGATGACCGGCAGATCGTCCGCAATAATCCAGGCAGCTTCCGAAACACCATGTGCGGTGACCATTCGAGCCGGATAGATTCCGGGAACGGCATCTGCCGCCAGCTGGCCTGTCAGAGCGACCGGCTGATCCTTGCTCAGATCAGTACCTTCAACCGGACGCAGAGTCCCCAATGGAGTCCACAGCGCCAACGCTGCCTGCAGACTGCTGCCCCGGACTGTGGCTGTTACCGTCCCCCCCGGTACCCAGCCTGAGCAGTCAATCCGATTGATGACCGGATCCTGACCAGAAACGGGGGCGGAAATAAAACCACCCGCGGACATCGCCAGCAACCATGCTGCCAACGGGCGCAACCAGACAGAGACCGGGTTTTTTGGGCAGGAATCAGCCATCAGGGAAGGATTTCGCAGAAGGTATGGCTGGGAAGGCGCGTCGGACACGCAGGAAAGCTCAGCCACGCAGTTTACGTTTCAACATCGGGATCGTCAAAGTGAAACGAGTGTTTCCGTGACGTTTGATTCATCAGTTTTATTTCGTTCCGATCACTCTGGTGCAGCAGATTCACCTTGGTACCATGGTGGGCAAAAGGAGACACACCTGCAAGCCAGGCCCACTGACAGTCAGCCCACTGACAGTCAGCCCACTTACAGTCAGCCCACTGACGGTGGGCCTGCTCCAGTGGGCCTGCTCCGGTGAGTCTGGCGATCTTTGTGATGACCGCCGCGGGCTGATGCTGGTAAGTTGTTGAACCTTCAGCTGCTTTTCTGTGGCGCATTTCAGGATTGCCTGACGGTCTTGCGTGACTCTGTCTCACAAGACTGGCTTTGTGTAAGACTGGCTAAGACTGGCTTTGTGTGACTCCATTTGCATTCCCGGTGGCTCTTTCCGTGTTGATTCAGACGACGTAACAGATCTTGTTTTAAGGTCTCGGCTGGCCTGCCCCCCTCCGCACCTTCGTTCCTCAGGAATTACGACCATGCTGCGTTCCTTGCGGCTTTCGCTGATCCTCCCCCTGTTACTGATCCCGGCGATCACCTCGCCTGCCTCTGCTGCTCTGCCCCCGGAAGCTCGCAAGGAACTGACCCTGCTGCAGAAGGAACTCAAGACGGTCGCTGGCCTGATTCGTAAACAGCAGATCGAGGAAGCTGAATCAATCATCGCTCGCGCAGATGCCCTGCTGGAAGAGCTGGAAATCCCGGAAGACGAACGTGACCGGACCTATACAACTTTCATGACCGCGCTGCAGAAAGCACGCTATGCGTTGCCTGTCAGCTTCGAAAAGGAAGTTGCAGAAGTGCTCAAGGCGAACTGCCTGCGCTGTCACAACGAAGCACAGGCTTCGGGTGGACTGCGCATTGACTCTTATGCAGCAATTGCCCGAGGTGGTCGCAGCGGACCATCCGTCTTCGCCGGTACTGCCAGCCGCAGCCCCATGGCACTCAAGTTGATCCTGCCCGACGATACGCAGCGAATGCCGAAGAACGCGGATAAACTGAAGGATCAGGACATTCTCACCATTGCTCGCTGGATCGACCAGGGAGCTCCCTTTGACGGAGACGATGAAAACGCTCCCATCGGTGATTCTCTGGTGGAAAAAAAACCTCCCGTCCAGGTGGTCATGGCCGATGGCTCGGAATCCGTTTCCTTCTCAAAGGATGTCGCTCCCTGGATGGTTAACCTCTGCATCAACTGCCATTCCGGAAATAACGCCCGTGGTGACTATGCCTTTGCCACATTCGAGCAGCTGCTGCAGGGTGGCCCCACCGGTAACACAATCGTCCCCGGCAAACCCGATGAGAGTTACATAGTCGACCTCGTGCTCAGACAGGACCCGTTGAAAATGCCCGCCGGGCAGGCACAGTTGAAGCTCTCGCAGGCAAAAGCACTCGAAACATGGATTCGCGAGGGAGCAAAGTTCGACGGCACCGACCCCAAGGCTCCGATTCGTTCCATCGTTCCTACGGCCGCCGAAATTGAAGCTGCTCGGCTCGCCGCAATGTCCGACAGCGACTTTGCCGACCGCCGCATCCAGCAGGCAGAGACGCTCTGGAAAAGTGTTTCGCCCCGCACCGCAGGCAGCTCAGTAACCACTGCCAACTTCCACATCTACGGGTCCGTCCCGGAAGACCGTCTGCAGCAGCTCGGAGCCATGGCGGAAGAACATGTCGCCACCCTGACTACCCGCTACGGACTGCCCGGCGGCGAAAAACCCTGGCGCGGTCGCCTCATCATCTTCATCACCAAAGATCGCTTTGACTACCAGGAATTCAACACCGTCCTGAACAATCGCCGCACACCTCGCAGCGTCTCCGGACACTCCTTCATTAACGCCAGCTTCGAAACGGCCTATATCGCGATGCATGACGTGGGCGATCAGGCCTCTGCAGACACCCTTGATTCCTCCACGCTGCTCCGATCCCTCATCAGCCAGTCCTTCGTAGGGCGCGATGGATCGACTCTGCCGGACTGGCTGCAGCAGGGATTTGGACTGCTCGAATCCGGACTGGACCCCGCTTCCGAATTCGCAAAAGGAATCCCCGTCCGCGCCCGGGAATCGTTTGCAACCCTCACAGATCCCTCAAAACTTTTTTCCACAGGCACATTCGCGCCGGATGAAGTAGGAGATGCAGGCTACCTGCTGGTCCGCTTCCTGCTCAGCAAGGGCGGACCGGCGAGCTTCCGCACCTTCGTTGGGGAACTTCGCGCTACTCCCAATCCGCAACAGGCGCTGCAAAAAGTCTACGGACAGTCTGCTGCGCAACTGGCCCAGGCCTTCGCAGCCTCCGGAATCTGAATCAGCATCGTCGGACGCCGGGATGGCAGCTCTACTCCACCATCACTGCGCGCGCTTACAGAGCTGACTGGTCGCCAGAAACCGATGACCACGGACGCCACACGACGCCAGACCAGGCAGCAAATTCAATCCTGTGGCGACGGCTACTGATCCTGCCAGAACCGGAAAGTTCCCGGACGCATGCGATGCGTTCAGATCAGACCGCCACACACGTAGTCCGACAAAACCCTCGATCCAGCTCACTCCAGCGGGAATGGCTGCTCGTTGGGATCCTGTGGCGAAGGAACTCCCCCCGTGTCGTCGTAAAACTGGGACGGAGTCCTGAAGTCATCCGGACGTGCCTCTTCCTGAAAAGTCGTTCCCCCGTTGCCAGTTGACGGCTGAGCATTCTGGGGCTGCACAATTGCACCCGGCTGCCCCATATACTGGCCTGGGATCCCGTAGCTTCCCGGAGGTGGATACTGTTGGTGCATCGGATAGCAGCCGAATGTCATCGGCACCAGCATCACCGCGACCGCTCGCAAGCAAAACCTGCACATTCTGTGGCTTCCTGCCAGGAGGTTTCGTTAATTGCCGGACGCGGGCCACGTGTCATCCTGACACACGGAAATCGGCATCCTCTGCCACAGAGAATACGATCCGGCAGCTTTTGCCGAATATCTATCCGATGTCCCCCATCCTGTCCAGACCAATCTTTCTCGCACGTTCCCTGCCGCTTCCCTGACAGACTCAACATTCGCATTCGTGGTGGGCCCTGCCCCGTTTTCGTGGCGGGCCACGCCCCGTTGCTGCAGCGACGCCGAAATGCAAAAGCCGCCGGGTTCTGCCATTTGCTCTGCAATTACTCCCTGATTAGGATTCTGCAGGCCACCCCTGCAGCAGAAAGCCTTGACCATGTCCCGGAAGCAAATCGCCACCCCACGTAACCTCAGAATCCGCTGCATCGCCAGCTTGATCCTTTCCTTTCTCACAGCAATGAATGCGCGGGCTGAAGAGCCACTGCAGCTGAAGATCCTGACGTGGAATATTCACCATTGCCTCGGTGTCGATGACAAACTGGATGTCGACCGCATCGCATCGGTCATCTCAGCCTGCCAGCCGGACATTGTGGCACTGCAGGAAGTCGATCAGCAGGCTGCCCGCAGTAAGAACGTTGATCAGCCCGCAGAACTAAGCAGACTCACCGGGATGCACGTTGTCTTCGGCGGCAACATCCCCTTGCAGGGCGGCCGCTACGGAAACGCTGTACTTTCCCGCTTCCCGATTCTGTCGTCAGAAAACAAACGACTGCCCAACCATCGCGAGGGCGAACAACGGGGCGTCATGCTGGTGCAGATCCAGCTTCCACGGCGGGACCAGCCACTGACGCTGCTGGCCACACACCTCGATCACCGCGAGAATGACTCCGAACGCATCGCATCCGTTCGTATGATCAATGAACTGCTGCCGCAAATCTCGCCGCCGCGACTGCTGGCCGGTGACCTCAACGCAGTCCCCGAAAGCAGCGTCCTGCAACTGCTTCGCAGCAGCTGGAGAATTGCTCACCCAGGGATGCTGCCCACAGTCCCCGTCACGAACCCATCCCGCCAGATCGACTACATTCTCTATAGCTCACCCCAGGACTGGAAACCAGTTTCCGCAGAAGTGCTCCCCGAAGCAGCCGCGTCTGATCATCGAGCGGTGCTCGTCACCCTCCGACTGCAGCAGGACTGAGAACATGTGGGAGCTACAGACTCTGATTTGATACAGCGACATCAGCGAGGCAGAAGATATGCCTGAGCTCTTCCTTCCAGAATCAGCAACGAACAATTCACGGGGGGCTGTTCAATCTGCAGTTGTTCACCGTCGGACCAGCGAACCAGCAACTGCTGCACTGATTCACCGGATGGTATTCCGAAGAACAGCGTTGTGGTGGATGAGGACGCGTAACTGCCCCCCCCTTTGAGCTGTCGCGTCAGTACTCGCTCCTGCAGATGCAGCTCCACTGAGGCACCCACTGGATGTCGCGCTGACTTCGAACCGATGAGCTGAATACTCAACCAGCTCCCGTCTGTGTCAGCCTGATTCTCGAGTATTTCAACCGGTTCATTTACGGGAGAAAGTGCGATGTCCGGACGTCCGTCAAGGTTCCAGTCCAGAATCGCCAGACCTCGCCCTTCACGCGGCCTCGAGAACGGAGACTGCGGATCACCGCCTGTTTCCTCAAACCAGGCGGAATCCTGATTCTCCAGCAGCAGCAGACGTTGCCGCACAGCCGAGTGGGCAGGATGCCTGACCACATTTCCATTGGTCACCACGACATCAGCGTCACCGTCCAGATCAAAATCCTGAAATGCCGTGCCCCAGCCCACGTAGAGTGCAGGGATCGATGCCACACCAGTGAGTTCACTCACGTTACGAAACAACCAGTCACCCTGGTTGCGGTAGATCGCGAAACTCTCGTGCTCAAAATTTGCAGACCAGATGTCCGGAAGACCATCGCCATTGAAGTCGCAGACATCGACTCCCATGCTGGCATCCGGAGTCCCTCGACTGCTGACACCCGCCCCACTGCGTACCGTCAAATCCTCGAATTGTCTCCCATTCTCGTTGCGGTACAGATAATTGGTCATTACGTCATTGCCAACATACAGGTCGATGTCGCCATCCAGATCCAGATCCGCCGCAACTACTCCCAGTGCCTTACTGTCAGTATTCACATTCCACGCGGCTGCAGCATCCTGAAACTCCCCGCTGCCGTCTCCGATGAGCAGACGATCGGGCTGTCCGTTGAATAACCGGGGTGAGCAGTTATCGCGTGTCACCCCGTCTTCCGCGTAGCAGGGCGGGTCGTTCTCAAACGACCAGTCCACGTAAGTTGCGATGAAGATGTCCGCGACTCCATCGTTGCTGAAGTCCGCACAGGCTGCTGATACGCACCACAGATCCGCACAAGCTCTCAGCATTCGCGGTGGCAGGAACGATCCATCACCCGCATTCAGGTACAATTCTGCCCCGCCATACCCACACAGCACAAAATCAGGGAACCCGTCGCTGTTCAGATCGCTGACGGCAATCCCATGCTGATAGAGCGTTGTCTCCCCCAGCACCGTCTCCTGAGGAACAGAAACAAAAACAGTCCCGGTATTTCGCAGTACCTGGATTTTCTTTGGCAACGCCACACGATCGCCAAACTCACCGCCTCCCGCAATCACCAGATCATCACAGCCATCCCCGTCCAGATCCAGCGCAGCCAGGCCACTTCCCAGCGACTCCAGAATTGTGGTGTAACCCTTCTCAATCCCATTGGTGGCGACAACGTGGGGAAGCTCTTCTGCAGTCAGCTGACGAAAACGAATTGCCTCAACCGTCTCGTCCGCACCAACTGATGTGCTTCCGTTCACAGCAGTAAGTTCCGCTGGCTGATCCGGCCACATCGTCGCGACGTGCTGCTGTGCTGCAGGAGGGTCGTCGCTCGCGTCCCCCCCTCCTGATTGAGCCTGCGGCGACTGCGGACTGCATCCGCCATTCAGCGACAGCCACAACAGCGTCAGCCAGACACCCACCCTGTACGTCTGCGTACGGATCCGGGAATGACCAGCGGCTGCTGTGAAACCGGACCCGTTCATTCGCGACCTTCACAGATTTGCAGTGCGGCGGCACGGGTTTCCGGATCATCAATCGCCAGACCCACCGCAGCTCTGGCCCACAGCTGTGATAGTTCGTGGCGTTGCATTCGCACGGCCAGTTGAGCCAGTTTCAGTCGCAGCTTCGCATTGGAGGTATCTTTGACCAGCTGCTGATGCAGACTGGTGAACTCTTCATGCACAGTGGCCCATTCATTTGCCTGCTGACGAGCCGCTGCTGCCGCCTCGGTACGGCCTGATGCCGCCAGCAGATCTGCCAGTCGCAGGTGCGCTTCCAGTTCCGCAGGCCGCTGCTGCACCACCTGCTGCAGCAACTGTACTGCGGCTTCCGTTTCCCCGTTCAGATCCATCAGCTGCGACTTCAGAAGCTGAGCCTGCAGCAGTTCTGGCTGAGCTGACATCACTCGATCCACCAGAACTGCAGCCTCCCCGTACTCCCGCAGCCGAAAATACGACTCCGCCTGCGCCAGGAGCAATTCTGGTCGGTCACTACCTGCGGAGGCCTGCTGCAATGCATCCCGGAACCGTCGCAGACGCATCAGACATTCGCAGTATCCGAGCAGAACTTCGTCCCGGAGTTCCGGGCGATCCGGCAACAGATGCAGCGCCTGCTCGTATCTCGGAACAGCGTCCTCAAACTGCTCATAATCGTTCAGAATCGTCGCCATCATGTAGACGGGACGAAAATCGTCTGTGCGCAGACGCTGCAGTTCCTGCAGGTGGTCCAGGGCCGGCTCCATCGCTCCGATGTCATAACAGGCAGCCGCCAGCAGACGCCGCTCTTCTTCCGCCTCCGGATTCCACTGCAGCGTCTGCTGCAGCATTGGGATTGCCTCGGAGTAGCGACCCATGTCAAGCAGAATTGTTGCTGCTGTCCGATACGCTTCACCCCTCGTCTGAACATGGTCACCCGCAAGACTCAGTGCAATCAGCGCATCTTCCGTCTGCCCCAGCTGATTCAGACGCAAGCCGTCCAGCAGATCACCCCAGGCCGCAGAATCTGTACCGCCCCGAAGCTCACGGATGAGCTCTCGTGTTGCCTCAGGCTGGTTCGCCTGCAGCATTTTCAGTCCCTGCCCAAACAGCTCTTCCGCGGCAGGCCGACGCTGCCACATGACGGCGGACAGCACCGCTGTCAGCACGATCAGCGCGGGTAAAACAACCATTCGATTCATACTCTGGGTACTTCTGCCGCAGCCAGAAAATGACAAACTACAACTGACCAGAAAATCACCCATAACGAGCTGACGCCGCTACGTTCTGATGGTAACGCATTGTGACCACGCAGACAGCGACGACGAAACCCTGATACAGCAGCCAGCCATACAGATCGGCGCAATTCGACCGGCGACGCAAATACAGGACGCTCCGACGTTTGCCCGGATTGAATCTTCTAATATTCATCAATAGTATCCGCCGATGTCAACAAACTGAAATTCCGAGCAAGCGGACCCACCAAATCGCGGATACGTCTTCAATCATCTGAATTTCTCTGCGTTGTCCTGCCAACGGCCCATAAAATGTGCACAAGCGTACACATTCCGTAACCGCCAGCAGGTGTCCGAAAAGCTATTTTGGCCCTTAATCCCACCTAACCCGGAGCACACTGTATGAAAGTAAATCGTCGATCAGGTCGCGGTTTTACGCTGATCGAACTTCTGGTCGTAATCGCCATCATTGCAATCCTCGTTGCTTTGCTGCTTCCAGCAGTACAGCAGGCTCGTGAGGCAGCTCGCCGCACACAGTGCAAAAACAACCTGAAGCAGCTCGGGATCGCATTGCACAACTACCATGACACCCACGGGAAATTCCCCCCAGGTGGATTCTGGAACAATCCTCACAACGGCAGTCTGTACCAGCAGGGAAGTCTGCTGGCGCACCTGTTGCCCTACGTTGAACAGGCCAACATGTACCAGCAGATTCCGTTCAACAATCCTCCAGCGTTGAATGTCAATGAAGGACGGATGCCTGATAATCGCCTGATGAGACAGGTCTTCTTCGTACCGGGCTTCGTCTGCCCATCGGATACAGCCGGAAACAACTTTAACAGCCGGAGTACCGTGCAGAACTATGCTGGCAGCAAAGGCGCCGACAACGCCGGCAGTCCGACTGGTGGAAATCCCAATGGAAACCCCACATGCCCGGATGCATACCTGTCCTTCAGGAAAACACGCGGTGGCGGAAATGGTGTTTCCGGACCCTTCTACCGTAATGGTCGCTGTGATTCGATGCGCGACATCACTGACGGGACATCGAACACCATTTTCATCGGTGAAGTTCGTCCGGAATGCAGTAATCACATCCGACAGGGATGGCTGCAGGCCAACAACGGCCAGGGAATGGTCAGTACGCTGTACCCCATCAATCTGGATACCTGCAACTCCAGCAGTGCATCCGGTTGTAACTGGATCAACAACTGGACCAATGAGTTTGGTTTCCGCTCACGCCATACCGGCGGCGCGCAGTTCCTGCTGGGTGATGGAGCAGTTCGCTTCATTTCCGAGAACATCGACCACGAGACCTACAATCGCCTCGGAGCGAAAATGGATGGACTGACCGTGGAAGTACCAGGCGGCTGATCCGGTGATCGACAGCAGATGTTCACGCAGTCACCTCTCGGACTTTCTTCGAGAGGTGATTTCCTTTTTGCATCCTTTGTGCTCGCAGTGTCGTGCGCAGCTGCAAACTCTTCAATCTCTCCAACAGGAATCTGACCTGCTATGAAATATGTTGATTCATTCCTCAGTGCAGCGTGTCTTGCACTCTTGATTTGTGGATGTGGCGGCGATGGAAAACCACCGCTCGCCCCGGTTTCCGGCATCGTCACACTTGAAGGTGTCCCAGTCTCGGGGGCTACGATCAGCTTTATCCCCGTTGGCGGTGGTCGGGTTGGTACCGCGCAAACTGACGGCACTGGCCGTTATGTGATGAGTACCTTCCCAGGAGACGAAGCAGATGGTGCACTCATCGGGGAGCACAAAGTCGCCATCATGAAGGTCACCGGCCCAGGTGCTTCAAAACCTGCAGAAGCCAATCCACCCGCAGATGATGGTTCTGATGGGCTGGCTCCGGCGTCCGGAGATTTTGACAATGGCGGCGACAATGCTGATGGCGACGAAGGCCTGGAGTACCTTGTTCCTGCTCGCTACATGAATCCGGACTCTTCCAACCTGACAATCACAGTTGAAGAAGGCGGCACGGAAAGCGGTGACTTCAAACTCACGGTTCAGTGATGAGCTTCGCGCTGACGTTCCTTGCCGGATCACAGACTGTCTGACAGGCTGTTGCCAGTGACGCACTTTGTCAGCCAGACCAAAAAAAGGGGGCCGGACACTGTCCGACCCCCTTCTGCATTTCACGACTGCGGTTTCTGGTCACTTCTTGCCTTTGCCACCGCCCGGCTTCCCGCCACCGCCACCGCCACCGCCACCACCGCTGACGGTGATC
>JALRDR010000925.1 GCA_023262145.1 Planctomycetaceae bacterium
AGATCGAGCTGGCTGTGCACTGTGAACGGTGAGAATCCCCTGATGCGTGATTGAAAGGGCAGCGGGCTGGTGTCGTTTTCGGCGCGGATAGGTTATCCTGCGAACCGTGTAGCCAGTGCCATCAACGGTCTGCCGGCAGGCTCCGATGTGATTCTGCCTCCGGTGGTTTTTCTCAGCATGGTTACGCTCCACTACTGAAGTTGCTCACGTTTTTTCGGCTCAGGTCACGGCGCCCCATGACAGACAATTCCACCATTATCTACACGCTCACAGACGAAGCCCCCGCCCTGGCGACACGGTCACTGTTGCCAGTAATTCGTCGCTTTACCAGATCGTCCGGCGTCACCGTAGAGCTGCGGGACATCTCCCTGTCGGGGCGAATTCTGGCGGCATTCCCCGAGTTCCTGACTCAGGATCAGCGTGTTGAGGACGCATTAAGCCAGCTGGGTGAACTGGCGAAGACACCGCAAGCCAACATCATCAAGCTGCCGAACATCAGTGCTTCCATCCCGCAGTTGACTGCGGCCATCCGTGAGCTCCAGCAGAAGGGTTTCGCCGTTCCCGATTTTCCTGCGGAGCCAGGAACCGATGCTGAGAAGGACATTCGCGGCCGTTATGCGAAGGTTCTTGGCAGTGCGGTGAATCCGGTACTGCGGGAGGGCAATTCAGACCGTCGCGTAGCGGCCCCGGTGAAGGAGTACGCTCGACGTAATCCTCATTCCATGGGAGCATGGTCATCGGATTCCGGCAGTCGAGTTGCGTCCATGTCGGCCGGCGATTTCTATGGCTCTGAGCAGTCTCACGTCATGTCCACCGCCGGTAGCGTGAGCATTCAGTTGCTGCAGCATGAAGGGACCACTTTGGTTCTGAAGGAAGGGCTGCAGTTGCAGGCTGGTGAAGTAATTGACTCATCCTGCATGAGCATCACTGCGCTGAGAAGTTTTATTTCCGAGCAGATTGCTGCGGCAAAGGAAAACAACCTGCTGCTGTCGCTGCACATGAAGGCCACCATGATGAAGGTCTCGGACCCAATCATCTTCGGCCATGTTGTGAGTGTTTTCTTTGCGTCAGTGTTCGAAAAGCACGCTTCTGTTCTGCACCAGCTGGGAGTGCAGCCGAACAATGGATTCGGTGATCTGCTGCAGAAGATTGAGTCGCTCCCGGCGGACCAGAAGGCGGCGATTCTTGAGGATGTGCAGGCGGCCTATGAGTCCGGTCCGCGGCTGGCGATGGTGAACTCAGACAAGGGGATCACCAACCTGCATGTACCCAGTGATGTCATTATTGACGCGTCGATGCCGGCGGCAATTCGGACATCCGGTCAGATGTGGGGGCCGGACGGGCAACTCCACGATACTCTGGCATTGATTCCGGATCGTTCTTACTCGGGGGTCTATCAGGCGGTCATCGACTTCTGTCGGCAGCATGGGGCCTTCGATGTCCCGACGATGGGAAATGTCTCCAACGTTGGCCTGATGGCTCAGAAGGCTGAAGAGTACGGATCTCACGACAAGACATTTGAGATACCAGCGGCGGGTACGGTGCAGGTGGTGGGAGATGACGGCCAGGTGCTGATGCAGCACGAGGTGGAGGCCGGTGACATCTGGCGCATGTGTCAGACGAAAGACGCTCCGATTCGCGACTGGGTGAAACTGGCAGTGAACCGCGCGCGTCAGACGGGCAGCATGGCAGTTTTCTGGCTGGACCAGAATCGCGCTCATGATGCCAATCTGATCAGCAAGGTCAACCAGTATCTGCAGGACCACGACACGACGGGACTGGAGCTGCAGATTCTGTCACCTGTTGACGCCTGTGCATTGTCATGTGAGCGTTGTCGTGAAGGAAAGGATACAATTTCGGTCACTGGAAACGTGCTGCGAGATTACCTCACCGACCTGTTCCCGATTCTGGAGCTGGGGACGAGTGCGAAGATGCTGTCCATTGTTCCGTTGCTGGCTGGTGGCGGCTTGTTTGAAACGGGTGCTGGTGGTTCTGCTCCAAAGCACGTGCAGCAGTTTGTGGAGGAGGGGCATCTGCGCTGGGATTCGCTGGGAGAATTTCTGGCGCTGGCCGTTTCGCTTGAGGATCTTTCACTGAAGACGGGCAACCAGAAGCTGGCGGTGGTTACGAGAGCGCTGGATGCGGCAAATGGTCGATATCTGACAGAAAACAGATCTCCGGGCCGTAAGCCCGGTGAACTCGACAATCGCGGCAGTCATTTTTATCTGGCTCAGTACTGGGCGCAGGCACTGGCAACTCAGACGGAAGACGCTGAACTTGCCGCAGAGTTCTCTGCAGCTGCTGCGGCCCTGGTTGAGTCTGAGGACCAGATTCTGGCGGAGATCGCCGCGGCTTCCGGGCATGCTCTGGAGATCGGTGGCTATTTCCGACCGGAAGAGGACAAGGTGTGTGCTGCAATGCGTCCCAGCAGCACGCTGAATCAGATTATTGACTGAGTAGTAATTCTGGTTGCTCCTGCGTGAGCCGATTTCGCTGCGGCAGGCCGCCGGGCGGTTCACTCGGCAGCAGCCACTGACCAATATGGCAGTACGGTAATGGGAAAGCGACTGGCTCCCAGAGACATCTTTGTCGCAGACGAATTCGGCGCGGCAGATCTTGGCATTGTGATTGGTGCCGCCGACGATGCTGATCTTGGTCATCGGGTCGGTGAGGCAGTGCGGCTTCATCGTGCCGGAAAGCTTCCACTGTTACTGCTCTGCGGCGACGGACGCGATCGCCATACTTCCGGTACTTCCGAGGCAGAGCGAATGCGGTTGTACTGCGAACTCGAGGGTGTGTCGGCAGCTGCCCTGATCTGTGAGGACAGCAGCAGTGAACTGACGCGACTGGCCAGGGCTGTCAGCAAACGCCTGACTGCGGAGGCAGATCTCAGGAATGTGACCACCGTCGCATTGATTTCATCGGCCTGGCAGGTCCTGAGGGCTGGAATTGTAATGAAGAAGCATCTGCCCAGGCGAATCAGGATATGTCGTCATCCGGCTGCTGAGGGTGTCACTGCAGCGAACTGGAGTCTGAGCGATCGTGGTCGAGCGATCGCCGACAACGAACTTCGGCTCATCGATAAGCTGTGCAGCAGCGGCTATACCATGAAGTGAAGGAGTCCTGCAGGCAGGATGGAGTGTCCGTCAGGCAGGGCGGATTGGGGGAACGTTGGAGCCACCAGAGCGCAGCCCGAAGTTCTTTCGGGGCGGCGTCTTCAGGGTTTTCGAGGGGTTGCCTTCAGGAATCAGCGGCGGTGCGGGCAGACAAGGGAGGCAGACTTTCTTCCAGCACGCCACGTGCTCCGGGCCAGATCAGAATTGCTTCAATCACCATCCAGATCTGCAGGCCCATGACGACCAGCCCGAAGCTCAGCAGCAGATATTTCTCGGTGGCGAGCCAGCCTGTTTCTGGTGAGAACATCTGCAGCAGCAGAGCCCATGCGGGCATGATCAGCATCATGAGCATTGGCAGCAATGCAAACATGATTGGTCTGCTGCGACGCCAGAGGTAGAAGG
This sequence comes from Planctomycetaceae bacterium, assembly GCA_023262145.1. Taxonomy (GTDB): domain Bacteria; phylum Planctomycetota; class Planctomycetia; order Planctomycetales; family Planctomycetaceae; genus SXXK01. The sequence goes on from JALRDR010000925.1 coordinate 3,519, forward strand.
TGAGAACCATGAACGCCAGCCCGGCGAGCAACTGATTGATGGCTCCGAAGAGCGGCCACAGGATCAGACCACCAGTGCCGGGAGCCCCGGAGGGACCGGGAAGCAGAGCCACTAACAGTCCCAGTCCGGTTGCCAGTGCGGTTGCGAGGTATTTGTTCTGGAGGGGCGTGATACTGAAGGATCCAGCGAGTTCCTGCACCACGTAGCGCTGTAGTCGCGTTGCGGTATCCAGTGTCGTGGCAGCGAAGCAGGCAACGAGCGTCGCGATGACAGCG
>JALRDR010001057.1 GCA_023262145.1 Planctomycetaceae bacterium
GCTTTTCCGTTGGGCTGGTGAAAATCTTCATCGTCGGACCAACCTCAATCAAGCGGCCCTTGAAAAAGAACGCAGTCTGATGACTCACACGCGATGCCTGCTGCATATTGTGAGTCACGATGACAATCGTGTAATTCGCACACAGTTCTCCAATCAGGTTCTCAATCCGATCGGTACTGGCCGGATCCAGAGCAGACGCCGGCTCATCCATCAGAATAATCTTCGGCTCCGTTGCCAGCGTCCGTGCTATGCAAAGTCGCTGTTGCTGGCCCCCGGACAATGCCATCGCCGGAGTATGCAGCCGGTCACTGACCTCATCCCATAATGCCGCCTTCCGCAGACAGGACTCCACAAGATCGTTGAGCACCGAGCGAGTGCGTTCACCGGCAACTCGAGGACCGTATGCCACGTTGTCGAAAATGGACTTGGGGAACGGCGTTGACTTCTGGAACACCATCCCGACGTGCTTCCGCAGCAGCACCACGTCCACCTCCGGCGACATGATGTTCTGCCCCTCGACCAGACACTCACCGGTACAATGCGTCCCTTCGATCAGATCGTTCATCCGATTCAGCGTCCTCAGGAACGTACTCTTCCCACATCCCGATGGGCCAATCAGGGCCGTGACAGATCGTTCCGGTACCTTCAGAGAAATGTCATACAGCACCTGCAGATCACCATAGTAGAAACTCAGGTTCCGTACATCGATCGCTTCAGGATGCTGTGACGTATCCAGATTGCGGTCCACCCCCTGCACAGATGGTGGCACGGAAAGCACCTGTTTAGCCCTCGTCATCTCAATTCCCCCTGAGGCTGTTGCACAATCAGTCTGCGAGACGGCCCTGGGCCTCGACTGCAGCCACACCTTCACTGACAGCATCACCACTGTGTATTACGTCCCGCACGAGCTCGCACGATCATTGCCCCTGCATTGATGAGCAGCAGAACCAGCAGCAGAACCACAATACCGGCCGCCGCGACTGCCGTGAACCGGTCCTGCGGATCCGGCTGCTTGGACCAGTCATAAATCTCAACCGGCATCGCTGTGAACTGGTCAAATGGAACAGCAGCCAGGCGAATCGGATCCTGCAGCAGCTGCAGCGGCGTCTCAATTCCTCCCGGACACATTGATGCCACTGTCAGAACACCAATCATCATGATCGGAGCCGCCTCTCCAATTGCTCGCGAAACCGCCAGAATCACACCGGTTGCGATGCCCGGAAGCGCAGCAGGAATGACCTGTCGCCAGATCGTCTGCCAGCGCGTGGCTCCGAGCGCCAAAGAGGCCACTCGAATCGATGATGGAACCGCTCGCAAT
>JALRDR010001104.1 GCA_023262145.1 Planctomycetaceae bacterium
TCCGCCGCAGTCCTGCCGAATCGCGTGTCGCAATACTGTTGACTGATGGTGTCGAGAATGCCGGAGTGATTCCTGCAGCCAAGGCGGCGGAACTGGCAGCGGAAAATGATATTCGCGTGTACTGTATCGGAGCCGGCACGAACGGGATGGCACCGGTTCCCATGCGCGGACTGTTTGGTGGCGTTACACTGGTGGGGCAACCGGTGGAGATTGACGAGAAGACACTGCAGGAGATCGCAGACCGGACTGGCGGAAAGTATTTTCGCGCAGAGAATCGGGAATCGCTGGCTGAAATCTATGCTGAGATCGACACGCTTGAACGGACGGAGGTTTCAGAACTGCGTTATTTGCAGTACAGCGAGCATTTTTCCGGATTTGTGATGAGTGGGATGATGTTGATTGCCATTGCGGCGGTGCTGAGTGGATCTGTATTTCGCAAGTTGCCATGAACGAATTTCAGTTTGCACAACGAGAATGGCTGCACGCGATCTGGGGCGTGCTGATATTTGCTGCGCTGCTGGTGGCGCTGGAGTTGCGGGGGCAGTCACTGCTCGACCGCATGATATCTCCGCTGATGCAGGGAGGTCTTGTCAGACGTACCTCGCGGGCACGACGACTCACCGCCATCTCGCTGCTTACTCTGTCGCTTGGCTGCCTCGTTCTGGCGATGATGCGGCCACAATGGGGCAGGATTGTGCAGCAGGCCGCTCGTGTGGATGCGCAGATCATGATCTGTCTGGACGTCAGCAGATCCATGCTGGCGGAGGATGCCGTTCCCAATCGCCTGGATCGGGCGCGAGCAGAACTGGATTCTCTGCTGGGGCTGATGACTGATGGCCAGCAGGTGGGGCTTACAGTGTTTGCAGGCAAGGCTGCCGTGGTCTGCCCGCTGACGACGGATTTCGGTTTTCTGCGGCTGGTGCTGAATGAAGTTGGGCCGGGAACGGTCGGGCTTGGCGGGTCCCGCATTGGCGAGGCAATCTCGACTGCCGTCAATGGTTTTCGGGAAGCCGGCGATATTGGCCGCATGATTCTCCTGGTCACCGATGGCGAGGATCACGACTCCTTCCCGATGGACGCTGCTCGGTCTGCTCGAGAGAAAGGGATTCGGATTGTCAGTGTCGGCTTCGGTGACGAGGTCGGCAGCAAGATTGAATACACGGATCCGCAGACGGGGGAGCGTTCCTTTGTGCAGGACCGGGACGGTAACGATGTGGTGAGTCGTCTTGATGGAGCCACACTGCGTGAGGTTGCACTGGAGACGGAAGGTGCCTACATCCCTGCCGGGACAGGAGCGCTGGATCTGGAGTCGATCTACCGGACGCACCTCAAGTCACTGCTGCGAGGGAGTGCTGCGAGCGAAGAACGCGTAATTCGCCAGGAGGTATTTCAATGGTGTGTGCTGGCGGCGATGACGCTCCTGCTGATCTCCGCAGCGGTATCCGGAATCAGTACCGCAGTGCTGAAGACTGCTCCGCACAAATCATCCATGGCAGTGAAGACGGGGTTGGTTCTGCTGTGCTGGTCAGTTTGCCTGGATGCCGTGTATGCTCAGCAGGCAGACGCGGCCACGGCTGCAGAGGAGCCAACAGTGAAAGCGGTTTCTGCAGATTCGGACGCAGATTCGCAATCGTCTGTTGGGGACGTGAGAACTGCCGCTGCAGAACTCTCACCGCGTGAATCGTACAACCAGGCCATCGCACTGGTCACAACGGATCCGGATGCAGCGGAAACATTGCTGAACGCGGCCCGCAGAGATGCAGGTGTCGATGGTGAACTGCGATTTCGTACGCTTTATAATCTGGGCTGGGTTGAAGTCACCCGCGCAGATGCTTTGGTGGAATCGGATGCTCAGCAGGCAGTGACTCATCTGCAGCAGGCGGCCAATCGATTCCGGGAGGCCATTCGCGTACGACCTGACGATCCGGATTCACGACATAATCTGGAAGTCATTTCCCGCCGCATCCTGGAACTCAACGATTCGCTGATTCGCAGGGACGACCGCAGTCTTGAGGAACGACTGGATGAACTTATTCAGCAGCAGCGGGAGCATCAGGAGGAATTGAGGTCTGCCGTCGTTCAGTTGCAGCCACAGCCCGGTCAGGAAGATCGCCTGACGCAGCAGTATCGCCGAATGGCGGTATCCGAGCAGCAGTTGATCGCCAACGTGCAGAAGTTTGCAGAGGACGCTCGCGCTCAGTCCGATGCACTGCAGGGTCGCCCACAGGACGAACTGACTCCGCAGGATCGGCTGCGTGCGGCACAGCTGGCTGGTGTGCTGGGTTACGTGGAAAGTGGCCGCACCCGGATGGCAAAGGCGCGCAGCCTGATTCGCCGGCAGCAGGCCGAACGAGGTTTTGTGCGCTGGTCTGCAGCATTGTCCGATACAAAGCGTGCCCGCGATCAGTTTCGCAGTCCTGTGGAAGTACTGGAGGTTCTGATAGCGGACACGGAGGAGTTGCATCGGCTGACTCGTGGTCGTGCTGTGGTTGATTCCCCACAGCTGCAGGACCCACAGCTGAACGCTCCACAGCTGAATGCTCCGGCATGGCTCACAAATGAATTTCTGACACAGAGTCAGGTGGCCATGACGGAACGTGTCGCTGAACTGCGGCAGGTTCTGCAAGCCGCTGCAGCGGAGCAAAACGAATCACAGCCGCAGGAACCGGAGGACGCTCAGGCAGCGCGAATGCTGGAGCAGATCGTTCAGGCCCTGCCGTCGCTGGCATCAGCAGAACAACAGCTGCAGTCGGCTGGCGAGCGGCTGCAGACCGGTGAGTTCGCATTGGCTGCTGAGTTCCAGCTGCAGGCTCTGCAGTCACTGCTGAATGCGGCCGAATGCTTCTTCGATCTCCGCAGGCTTATCGAAGTTGTTTATGCTGATGAACAGACGCTGCAGACGGCGTTGAATTCGCTTGCAGAGCAGCCGGAGATCGCTGCGGAGCTGGTTCCTTCACTGCTGGATTTGCAGCAGAAGAACCTTGGCCGAGAACCGCGTCTGCATCAGCTCCTGCAGGATTCACTGCAGGAAGCAGCAGCAGCGTCACCGGATTCTAAGCAACCGGACGGGGCGGCGACGGAGCAGGCGGTTGACGCTGTTGAGGCAGAACAGCAGCGTGTTCAGCTGGCGGAGCAGTACCTGGATCGAGCCGTGGAGCAGATGCAGTTGATCATCGAGCAGCTCGCATTGCCGGAAGACGCCTCAGATCAGCGGGCTGAGCGTCTCGTACAGGCGGCGGATCTTGCGGTCACACAGCTGGAGGAACTGCGACGACTTTATTTCAGTCTGATCGAGCATCTCCGCGATACGGCTCGACGACAGGCCGACCTTAACGATGAGACTGCAGCACTTGGCGCGGAGACAGATCGGCCGGAGGAACGGCAGACCGGACCGCT
>JALRDR010000010.1 GCA_023262145.1 Planctomycetaceae bacterium
GACGGGCAGGTTCAGGGCGTGCGGCTGCTCCATACCTTCTAAAGTTTCACTGCGGCCGCTGCGGCGCCAATAGACCCGAAATCCAAACTCGATCAAAGATACGGCCAGGCGCACGCTAAAATAAGTCAGCACCGAACGATTCTGAATAAAGGCGCTCCTGCAATGTGGGTACCACTGCTTTTTGCAACAGCGATGGCCAGCAGCCTCACCGGTCTGCTGTACATGCTGATCATGGGACGCCGGGATCGCTCGCAGCAACGACTCAACAAGCTCAACAGCGAGACGGAGCTGAATCAGGAATTACTCACTCGCCTGCACCATATGATGCAGACAACGCTGCCCTCCGTCGGCAAGCCGCTTATGCCGGATGACGCTGAAGAACGTTCTCGACTTGCTGCCCGGCTGCTGCACGCCGGACTCTACAGCCCTTCCGCAATGTCTGCTTTTCTGGGTGTCAAGTTTCTGCTGATCGCCGGGCCGTTGCTGTTGGCGGTTATCCTGGCCTTTGCAGGTCTGTTCCCGATGGAAAAAGCCCTGATCGGCGGCTCCATGCTGGGGATCCTTGGACTCATCGGACCCAGCTTCTGGCTGGACAGCCGCAAGACGCAGCGTCAGATTCAGCTGCGGCGATCTCTTCCCGATGCCTGCGATCTGATTGTGATCTGCCTGAGTGGCGGACTGAGCCTGATGGCGTCGATCTCTCGAGTTGTCGGCGAAATGCAGGCAGCTCACCCGCTCCTGGCGGCCGAACTGCGCATTGTTGAGCGAGAAGTGCAGCTTGGAAATCGCCTCGCTGAATCTCTGCAGAAATTCGGTAACCGCACTGACCTCGCTGAGCTGCAGAATATGGCAGCCGTCGTGATGACAGCCGAAAAGTATGGTTCCAGCATGACCAGAACACTGGAGAAATTCTCGGAAACGCTGCGACTCAAACGTCAGCAACGCGCAGAAGCAATGGCGCAGAAAGCCGCCACCAAAGTGCTCTTCCCAACTCTGCTGTTCATCTTCCCGGCTATTCTGCTGGTTATTCTTGGCCCGGCTGCAATCCAGGTGTCTGAGACATTTGCCAGCATGAAACAGTGAAGCAGATCACTGGCAGCGTACCCTCGGCACGTCGTCTGAGAACTCCTGCAACTCCGCTGCAACACCGCTGCATCATCGCTGCATCATCGCTGCGCGCACACTGCTGACGAGCACCGACATACATGCGATGCCACTGCTTTAACCAATTACAGGTTTCTTCCGGCACCCTGATTTATTGATGGCGGATTAAACCGATTTTTCAGCCTGATACTGGTGTGACGGCGTTACCGTGATTCGCCGTAGCCACTGGCTCATCAGCCGGCTGGTCAGTCCAACACACTGGCACAGAGCTGCCACAGATTACAGGGAGCGGAACAATGTCTTGGCCTCGGGGATGGTTTGCTCAGCTGCTCAGACGCGATGAAGGAACGATTGTACTGGAGTACGGCATGGCAGCCCTCGCAGTTTCAGCCTGTTCGGCAGCCGGCCTCGGAATGGCGGAGTCACTGAACGGTTTCCTGTTCTGACTGGCAGCGGCTGAATGCCGGCAGAGCCGCCGGCATGTACCAGCTCCACCAGACCTTTCCGTAAGGAATCTCAACTATGCAGCCGCGAACCCTGTTGGTCGGTGCCTTCGCCGTGATCTTCGGTGTTATGTCAGCCATCGGCGCCTTTCTGACACAGCAGAATAACAATCCCGCAGTCAGGACGATCAGCGTTGTCACTGCTTCAGAAGACCTGCCCTGGGGCACGCTTCTGGAACAGCAGCATCTGGTCCTTCGAGACTATCTGGAAGACTCCGTTCCCGCCGGGGCAGTACTCACCATTGAAGATGCACTGGGCCGTACGTGTCGTGAGAATCTTGTCGCCGGTCAGGCGCTGATCGCCGGAAGGCTGACCGAACCCGGAGCTGGTCGCGGTCTGCCACCGCTGATTCCCAGGGGAATGCGTGCAGTATCGATACAGACCCCGACTGTCAGCTCCGGAGTCAGTGGTTTCGTGATGCCTGGCAATAAGGTTGATGTGGTTCTGACAATGCAGGGCAGGACCAGGGATGATACGTCCGGCGGCGGACGAACGATTACACTGCTGCAGAATGTCTCGGTACTCGCCGTCGATCAGAACATCGAGGCTCCATCTGAGAACAAGATGGACCTGAAGCAGCTGCGTACAGTCACCCTCGTGGTTACGCCACGTCAGGCTCAGGAACTTGACCTGGGTCAGAACCGAGGTGTGCTGCGACTCACGCTGCGAAACCCGAATGATGAATTGATTGAGGATGTCCCGCAGGTGACCGTGAACACGCTGACCAGCGGGGAACGCGATCTTCTTGAGGCTGCAGCAACGGCGGACATTGCCGGCGACGGCATTGGTAACCCGGAAACTGATGCGACAGATCCTGCCGCTTCAGTCACAGGGCGAGCCCAGCTGTCGGAGTCGGCTCGCAGGATTCGCCGCCCGTTCACATTGCTGGTCACCCGCGGAACTTCAGTCAGCCAGATGAATATGCGTCCGGCAAAGACATCTGAGTCACCCGCATCTGAAACCGAGTTCCCGAACGACGAACTCGCGGTTGCCGGAATCTCAGCAAACGCTTCAGGTGACTGACGCTCCGGTCGCTCGCGTTTTTTCGAGAACTGAACACTCACGTTACTCTCGATCAGGGGAAGCTGATCGAGTCACCGGCCGCCGGCGGGTCTCCGCCGGTGGCCGGTTTTCCCTGAGGAGAAATCTGCAATGAGAATTCGACGGTCCCAGTCTCCACAGTCGCATCAGCGCTCTGGCGTGTCAGCTACGGAATTCATCGTGGTACTGCCCCTCCTTGTGACGCTGCTTGCCGGCACAAGTGACTACGCTCGGTTTTCCTCCACGTCGATGGCCATCAGTACCGCTGCCAGATCCGCTGCCGGATACGGCTGTCTGAATCACTTCGACGACTACACACTCAACCGGTTCATGGAAAGCTGTCGCAGCCGTGTGGAAGCGGAACTCGAATCGTTGCCAGGCTATCAGGCAGATCAGATTCAGCTCACCGTGGAATATGTCGGAGCTCCCCCTGAGGATCGCATTGATGTCTCTGTCACCTATCCGTTTACCACGATCATCAACTGGGGAATCATGAACCGTACGACTCAGGTAACGCGTCGCTGCTGTTTACCCATGATCCGCTGAACCTTACCTCTCTGATTCCACACATTTTCATCCGGAGGAGCTGCAACGATGAGACAATCTCCTGTCACCCTTCACAGGAAGGTTCTTCAGCCCCATCGTCGCGCCGCGGCACTGGCAGAATTCGGAGTCATTCTTGGTGCGTGGAGCGTCGTGTTCTTTGCCACCTTCGATTTCGGAATCTCCACATTTCGCAGCAATCTGGTGACACACGTTGCTCGGCAGGCGGTGCGAATGGCCATTGTTCGCGGAGCAGATGCCGGACCGGAACTGCCTGTCTGGGGCCCGGCAGCCATTACCCTGAAGCTCACTGATAATAACGAAGTTGCTGCAACCATCAGGCAGGCCGCCGGCGGACTCCTGACGTCGGGCTTTGAAGTCCTGCTGGAATGGCCGGACGGAGACAACGAGCCGGAATCACGCGTGCGAGCAACCGTGACCAGCACGCATGAATCCATCCTCGCCGGGTTCATCGGCCGCGGAAAAATTCCCGTTCGTTCCGTCTCCACGATGCGTATCGCTCACTGAAGTCACGATCTCATTTCCATCAGGAGAAATGACCATGAAGAATCGCCAACAACTGCTCGTTGCAGCTCGCCATGAGGACCGTCGCGGAACCATTCTGGTTGTCACCGCAGTCAGCATGATGACGATGGTCTCGGTACTGCTGCTGCTGCTGGAGACCGGCATCATCATGGATACCCGCAGGAAGGCACAGGGGGCCTGTGACGCAGCTGCCATGGCAGCCGCTCAGGCTTTGCTGAGAAAGGAACAGGTCGCCAAAGCGATCCGGGAAGGCGAGCTGTTTGTGAGCGAACACAATGCAATTCCGGAAGTGAATGTGATTATCAACACACCACCAAAAACCGGTCCCTACGCCGGACGCGAAGGCTATTGTGAAGCAACACTGCGTTTGAACGCACCGTATAACAGCTTCTCAATATTCATGGGAAGTGATGCTCCCGAAATCACCGCTCGCGCGGTTGCAGGGTACGATCGAGTATCTTCCGCAGACATGATCATCGCACTCGATAAGGAGTTCTCCCCGGGACTGAACTGCGTTGGTAATGGGCGCCTGCTGATCGATGGGGGAGTCATCACCAATTCACAGGGCTGGGGAGTTGACGAATATGGAAACCCAGTCGATGGAGCGATCAACGGGTACGGTGGAAATATCACCTCAAACGGTGTGTTCATCGGTAAACGATTTGACATCTGTGGGGGCGTGAATGAGCCACTTGGATTCCAGCCATGGGTGCCTGGGGACGTGAGCCCTCTGCACTGCCAGAAACCGCTGGTCCCCGACCCGTTGCTCTACCTTGATACACCAACAGTCTCCACCGGCGTGGTACCGATCGATTATGGTCGAGCCAAAATTGCCTCGGACAATGCCACCGCGATCCTGTACCCTGGTATGTATGACGACATCGCCATATCAGGTGGAAATGTCACCTTTGAGCCGGGCATCTACGTGATCCGTGGCGGAGAACTGCGAATTACCGGCGGAAACGTTTATGGTGATGGGGTAATGTTCTATGTGACGCTGAAGAGCTGGGATCCGTACAGTGGCTATCCGGACAACCTCGACTTCAACTCTCCGCCTCCCACCAATAATGCACAACGTGGCGGCATCACAGTCACGTCTGATGCCACGCTGCACGGCCTGAAGGATCCAGCCAGCCCATTCGACGGCATGCTGTTTTATCAGCGGCGAATCAACGACATGCCCGTTCATGTTTCCGGCAATGCAACCGCCGGTCAGGTGACAGGGACAGTCTACGCCAAATGGAGCGAACTGACGCTCTCCGGACAAGGAGTCTTCAACACCCAGTTCATTATTGGAAACGCCAAATGGGCTGGAAACGGTGACATGACACTGGCTCCTTCAGGTTACGAATTCGCTCGGCCCGGTCTGGTCTACCTCGTGGAATGATCTGCAAATCGAGCCGGTTGCTCAAAGTCGCGAAGAAACACAAGAGGCCTTCTGCAACAGACATCACTGTTGGCCGACAACCTGTTTCTTCGCGACTTTGCCATTTTCAGACCGGTGATCCACACACCCTCAACGGCAGCTCCTGAACATTCGCTGCTGTCACTGCTGACCGGCGTGATCTTCTGAGCGACGCGTTCACGGCAGGAATGGCGGTACCCACCACGTCTGTTGCAGTGCAGAATCCACGCGGTTCACTTCCGACAAGGCTTCAACGCTGTCACGCTCTGCAATCCCTGCCCGCATCCCTGCACCAATCCCAATGCCCGGCAAATCCGTTCACGAATAACGAACTGACCTCCGCTGAATTCTGCCTTCACATCAGGATTGGCTGCAGAACTCTGTGAACCATACGGATCTGACCTCGGACATCTACATTCCGATTGTCGCCGGATCATCAAAGACTGGCAGCTCTTCAGCGACGGATGCCGCATCAAGCACCGGTGTCCGTCCCCGATTTGCAGGGGCGTACCGCTGAGGTTGCGGCTCACTGGTTCGCTCATACCCGGCCGGACGAATCAGGGAATCCGACCCACGCATCACGGCATTGACTGCAGCATGGCCCTCTCGAGCGCGTTCAGACAGCGGGTTCAGACTCAACGCTGACTGATAGCCTCGACTCGCTGTTGCAGTATCGCCCTGCAGGGCGGCAATCAACGCCAGGTTTGCTTCGATTTCGTCCTCCGGGCAACCGGCCCGTGTAAACTCGGCGACCGCTTCCGCACGCCGCTCCGTCTGAGCCAGCAGCAGCGCCAGATTATTGTGCAGTCGTGCGTTCTGCGGTTCCTTACGCAGCGCTGCCTGCAGATGTTCCTCCGCTTCGGCCCAGCGATGCCCCAGATACAGAAAGTAGGCATAGTCGGCCTGCAGCTCTGCGTTCTGCGGATCAAGTGCAAGTGCGCGACGGAAGCTGGCATCGGCCTGCTCAGTCTTTCCCATCCGTGCCGAAAGCACACCCAGTCGCCAGCTGGGCAGCATGGCGGTGGGTTCACGATCAGCCAGCCGTTCCCAGGCAGCGATCGCTCCTCCCAAATCACCGCGATCTTCCATGGCCTGAGCCATGGACACGTGAATATCGGAAAGCTGATTCTCCGTCAGCTGAGAATCAGGGATGACGTCCGGTGCAGCCTTCTGCGCCTGGAGCGAAATATGTGTTCCCCGCTGACAGCCTGTCGCACCAACAATGGCCGCGACTAACACAGGCAACATTGCCTTCGCGAATCTGCTCTGAATGACGTCATCCATGACGTGGTCCTCGTTTGTGGTTTCGCTCGGCTGAGTAAATGTCGCGAGTGCAGTTACTGCACCAGCCCGCCACCAGTGATGCCGCCTCCACCACCGAGCGAAGCTCCCTGACCTGCAGTCTGCTTGTCACGGTTTTCCGCAACGACAGCTGCATCTTCTCCGGACAATGCCGGATAGCCACGACTCACCGTCCGTACCTGATCAACAGAAACCTGCTGATTTCCTGTACTCAGCTCCAGAATCACAGCCTGACGCCGCGCCGCATCGGCGGCTTCCCCGGACAGCGAATCTTCGATCAGCAGCACTGAGCTGCCGCCGGCAGCAATAAATTGCTGCACCAACTGCCGCCCGCGTGGATTCAGAGTGTGATCGACCGAACTGAAATCATAGCCACGCAGAATCCAGCGATAACGCTGAGCCGCCTGGATCTGCTGAGACAAAATCTGTCTCGTGGCGTAGCCGTGTGGAAGAGCCATCATCGTTCGCGGCTCTGTTGCCGCTGTCACCGAATCATCCTGATCACACCAGATCCCTGACAGCATCCGCGACAGCAGACCCGACGACGATGCAGCAGAATCTCCGCACGTATCGCGGTTGCGGTTACTGATGACCCCGCACCCGCGAGCGGCACGCACTGGACGGAGTGCAACTGTCTCTGCGCTTCGCTGCACCGGGGTGATCTGCCGCCTCGCGTCACCGTCGTCAGCATAAGCGGACAACACCAGCGGAAGATGCACGGCTGCGCCCAGAACCAGACCGACGCCTGCCCTGCGAATCGAAAACTGCTCCAACACTGCTCACCCCCAGACCTTATTTGGAAAACCCGACCGGGCCCTGCAGATACCGTTCTTCGATCATCAGCCGCTGCACTGCAGCAGCACGCTCACCACGATTCACAGTGGAACGGTGTGGTATTCCCTGCGGCGCAACTTCAATCTGCCCCCGCAGATAAAACTCCAGATCATCAGGTTCGCTGACCTCCGCACCAGGCAGCATCCCAGCCCCCTGCTGATCAATGGCGTCCACCAGATAAGGCGTCACCAGAACAACAAGCTCTTTCTCCACACGTTCGCTGGTGGAATTACTGAAGAACGGACCAATGTAAGGAAGGTCCCCCATCCCGGGGATCCGGGAGGACTGTCCGGCCAGCTCCAGCTGAATCAGTCCGGCGATAGCCAGTGTCTGCCCCTGCTTCATCTCTACAGTTGTATGCGAACGACGCGTGTTCAGACCCGGCACCTGCACTCCTGAGATTTCTGTCCCCAATGTGAAGTCGATCGAGCTCACTTCAGGGTCCACCTCCATGCGAATGATTTCACCATCAATGATGTACGGGACAAACGCCAGTTGCACTCCGAACTTCTTGTATTCAATTGTGATTGTCGGTGGCCCACCGCCTGCGCCTGACTGTGGCACAGGAACCGGAAACTCTCCACCGGCAAGGAAATCCGCACGATGACCGTGCATGGCCACCAGGTTTGGCTCTGCCAGAACCTTCAGCACACTGTTACGCCGCAGCGCTGAGATTAATGCCTGAAAGCCATCGCCCTCAAGAATTCCGAAGGCAGTGGCGCCTCCGGCGCCAGAAGCACCGGAGGTAATATTCCCTGTCACTCCCTTACCCGACGCACTCCCGGCGACGCTGGTGCCCCCGGCAATCCGAGTACCAAAAACCGAACCACTGTCAGCAAACAGAAAATCCGTTCCGATCTCGCGATATGCGGTGCGATTCAGTTCAGCAATCTGCACCTTCAGCATCACCTGCTGCGGACCTGGAACCTGCATCAGATTGATGATCTCAACATTGGCAGCACCGGCCACCGGAACAACTGCTCCGGTCTGGTTCTGTGGTCCGCCGGCTGTTGCATCACGTTCGTCATAGCCCGCAGAACCACCTCCTGCGGCACTACCTCCGGTCATTGTCGACGTGACGACATTCGTCAGCAGCCGAGTAATACGCTGTACCTGAGCAGCATCTCTCGCCTGACCTTCCAGAATCAGTTTGCTGCCAAGCTGACCTATACGAATCTCAGCGTCCGGGAAGAATTGCAGCAGTCGAGCCTGAATCAGCGGCAGATCAAGGACCACGCGGATGTGCAGTGAGATGATCTCACCCTTCCCGGTCGTCATAGTCAGATCGGTATCGCCCAGTCGCAGACCAATCAGCCGCAGGCCGCGAGCCCCCAGCACCACAATCTCAGCGATGCCCGGATCAGTAATCGATACCGAAGGGCTGACCTCGTCGGAGTCGCCGCCCCAGTCAAATTCGCTGTCCAGAATCAATGTCCGACTCTGACCAACCGTCACCTCAATCACATCGTCGGCAGACGGTTCTGAAATCGCCGCGATGATGCCGGACTCCCGCGGCTTACGCAGGGACAACTCCTCCAGACGTGAAGGCTTCGGCTCGTCCTGCGCTGTCGCCGGTATGGCACAGACCGAACAGGTCCACAAAGCCAGCACCAGACAACAGTTTCGTAGAGGGTTTCGGGGAAACCACGCACGAGCCCCGCACGCTGCTTCGTTGGTTTGTTTACTCATTAATCAGCCTGACCGGTCGGCTCTGAGACGCTGACGAGTCCACGAATCGAAACGCATTCGAATCCGTACAGCCAGCAGGAAAGAAACTGCAGGTACAATCGGCAGGACCAGAGCGATTCGGTTAAACAGACCCGGCTGTCTGACGATTCTCGCTGAATCTCTGCTGAGCAGCTCTCAGCTCCCACGCGAATCCATCGGCAACGCCGACCATTGTCGCGGCAGGAACAGCAGTTTCTGCCGTTTCAATGAGCCACTGCGACTCAGACCAGCAGGCAATTTTCGCAGCTGTGATGTCAACTGCCCGAAATTGCATTGACAGGAGTCTGGGCAGACTGGCGGATTTCTGCGGCCAGCGCGGACAGTTTGCGACTCAGTTTTGACGAAGGCTGACGGATGACCAGCGGCTCTCCGTTGTTGATCGAACGCAGGACCGACTTGGCGTCTTCCGGAAACTGCTGCACTTCAGAAATCCTGAGCACGTCTGCTATCTGCGCTGCTGCAATCTCTCCGGAGATCCCCGTTCGGTTCACAATGATCCGAATCTGATCTCGCCTGATCCCGGAAGAATCGAGGAATTCCAGCAGCCGTCGCGTCCGCCGCAATGAAATGAAATCCGGACGCATCACGCAGTAAAGATGATCCAGCGACTTGGCAATCGTGAATGTCAGATGACTCAGGCAACGGTCCAGGTCACAGACTATGAACTCGTTGGAGTGAGACAACAGGGACATCACGCGCTGCATCCCCCGCATATCCACAGGATTGAAGCTCGGGAACTGTGTCGCTGCCGACAGGAGTCGCAGCCCGCATTCATGTGCCGTGATGCAGCCCTGCAGCACAGACTCATCAAGACTCTCCACCTTGCTGCAGATTTCCGAAAGCGAATAGGACGCCTTCAGATCCAGCAATGCCTCCAGATCGCCGCCTTCCACCTTCAGATCAACCAGCGCACAGGGAGTGTTGTCGGCAGCCAGAAGTGCAGCCAGATTCGCCGCAATCAGACTGCAGCCACTGCCACCACCTGCTGAGAATACCCCGACACTGCAGGCGTTGACAGGGCGGTATGCACTACGCTCCAGTGCAAATATCAACTCAGATTCCAGCTCTGTCTGATCCAGATACTCAGCGGCCCCCGAACGGATTGCACGCAGCACCAGACGTGTGTCATCGATCGGCCCCATTACCAGCAGGCGACCCGGCAACTGTTCGCAGATCTGTGCTATCGCCTGCAGGCCCAGTTCCCGATCAGCAGGCATGATCAGCAGAATCGTGGAATCACGTCCGATGCTGTTGCCACTTCCCGGATTGGACCCGGAGAATCTGGCAATCATTGAGGCAACATCTGATGTGCGAAAGCGGTCGTTTCGCGAAAACTCCAGTCCCCGGGAATACACCAGGTTCTGAAGCCGTTCTGTGATGGAATTGTCGTCGCTGACCAGAAGTAGTCGCATGAGTCACAGATCCCGCTGCATTGCCGTTTCCAGTGCTTTCGGTGCAGCGGCTGCCGGCTGCACGAACCAGGCACGATTTCCGCTCAAAAAACCGAAATTCCCCCAGGCTGTCGATCTCGTCGTCTCGACAACAAAAAATCCGGAGGTGCCGGAAGAAGGCCATTCGGGGCCGTGAATCCGCCAGGCAACAGGCAGAATTGCTCAATCTCAGCAGGTCTCGTCCTCCTGCCAGCCATTGCGTTCCAGAAACTCCTGCTTCCAGTAGTAATGATCCAGAATTCCGGCCACCGACCGACCGGTAATCCGCAATGCTGCATACAACGCTTCAACCGTCGCCAGGCCCTCCTGAGGATCCTCAAACAGGATCGACTTCCGAGGATATGCTGTCACCAGCGAAGGCAGGGATCTTACCGGCAGATGAGCGAATGTCGGCTCCATTTGTGCAGCACGCCGCCATGTGCCATCCAGCAGCAATAGCCCGCTGTTTCGGTCTGCCAATGACAGTTGCGGTCCCCCAAGTCCAATACGAACGTAGGTTGCCGGATTCAGTACAACGGGCCGCGGAAACGTCACAAACCTCAGGTCCGGATGCGTTCGCAATGCCTCTACTGTACACTTGCTGCGGCGTTCTTTGGGATGCACCACAATCACAGTGCGACAGTCACTGCCCGCCTGCCCTTCAATGTCGGCTTCCAATCCTGTCATCCTGCTGACCGAATCCGCTCAATTTCCGCATTCAGGTTCGCAATCTCTCCCTCCAGTCTGGGAATTTCCCGCGGGTCGTCAGGTTGATTGCGGGCAGCCTTGAGCAAGGTTTGCAGTTTCTGGATCTTGTTACGAGCAGCCTCAATTTGTTTCTGCTGTTTCTTGTTCAGCCCCATCCCCGTGAATTCTCCTTGCTGTGTTATGCTGGCTGCGGAAAAAGTCGTTAATGAACAGGGAAACAACAGCCTCACGGGCTGCCGCCGCAGGAATCTGGCTTCCCGAAACTTCGAATTCTCCGCTGACCCTTATGGTATCGTCAGCACACACGTCTGAAAATCATGAGCCAGTCAACTTCTGATCTCATGGAACTGCTGCGGAATGCAGTGCAGTCCGCATCGCTTCTGAAGCTCACGTTCAGCGGTCCAGCGCAGCCTGACGCAGAGTTCGTCCGGCTTGATGTGCGCCCTGTCACTCTGCGGAAGGGCCTGTTCTATCAATTTGCATCCCGCACAAAAACCCAGGAATTCCACCAGAACGTCTCCCCGGATTCCTTCATGCAGGTACTGTCAGAACAACTTGTCGATGAGTTTCGAAATCTGCAACTGCAGACAACAACTCAAAGAATCAGCGGACAGCTCCGACGCGACGGCTCCTGGAGGCTGCTGCACGACGCTGCTGATCAACCAGCCAGCAAGCAGGCTTCTGAGTCCCATAATCGAGTCCGCAATCATCTCATCCCTGATGGCACACCCTGTCCGTTCCTGATCGAAACCGGCATCATGACCGCGAACGGAAAAGTTCGAGCCAGTCACTTCCGCAAGTTCCGCCAGATCAATCGCTTCCTGGAGTTCATCTTCGACATCGCCAGTGCACTTCCCGTGGACCGACCTGTACAGATCGTCGACTTTGGATGCGGAAAAAGTTATCTGACGTTCGCCACCCATCACCTGTTTCAGAACGTGCTGCAGCGTCCCTGCAACCTGATCGGGCTTGATCGACGCAGTGATGTGGTACAGACATGCTCGGCAATTGCCGGTCAACTCAACCTGAATGACCTG
>JALRDR010000263.1 GCA_023262145.1 Planctomycetaceae bacterium
AGGTTGGACACGAGCGACACGTTTTACGACGATCTGCGAGCAGCCAATTCTACGGCCAGATGTTCCGGGTTGCGAGTTTCTGGTGATGGTTTCAGCCCACTGCTGTGAAAAGCCGGGAGGGCGACTTACTGTCGGGCAGGATCCAGTCCCAGTAATCGGCTCTGAATATGCCGCCTGACTTCTGTCATCTCCGCTTCACTGTAAAGCATGGAATGATGTGTGGTGGACAGATTCAGTGAATTGCCGCAGGTGGTCATACCCAGCATCAGGGATGTCATGATTCCGGTGCCCGTAAACCGGCTGTAATTGAGTAGCTGACCGCACTGCAGTTCCTCAGTCATGAACTCGTTCGAATTCAGATTACTGAGTGCGGCAGTAATCGGCGCCAGAAATGGACCGGCAACTTCGTTTCCCCAGTTTGGAAGTCTGTCCCAGATGAACGACATGAAGTTAACGTGGCGTTCGTAAAGGCGATGGTAACCTGACTGCTTGATGCGTTGCGTTTCCGCAGCGAACTGCTGGACAAGCTCCGCAAACGGGGTCTTTCGGCATTGAAAGCGCAGAGTGTAGCCTCCCAGAATCTGTCCGCACGCTTCAGGAACGGGCGGAACTGCCTCGCGGCGAAGGTCGACCGGGGTATACAGGCCAATGCGGTTCCGCAGGCCATGGGGAACGGAGATCTGCTGCATGGCCTCATGAGTCGCTGCCAGGAGTACATCCTGCAGCTTTACCTTTTGACGGCGGGCATTCGCAAGTGCCTCAGCGACGCAGATTCCAGCGGAATCCAAGCCTGTAACGAACTGGTCCGGCGGATTCCAACGCGGTCTGATCCGCCGGGAGGTCAGCCCGGTGATGATTTCCTTCAGGATGGCAGGCGCCATCTGCAGCGGGCTACCGTCGTTATGGAATGCCGGGATATCTCCGAACAGATTATCCGCGAGCCCCAGCGGGGCGGAGGTGGGCAGGTTGCGGAGACTTCGCAGGATCGTCCGTGCCAGGGCCATCGTTGAGCTTCCGTCCTGAAGGGCATGCCGATAGGCGATCTGCAGCGTCCAGGTGTTGTTGGATGCGAGTACTGCGTGGAATCGATATGGCCAGGCGGCTGTGTTGGGAAAGGGCGTATTCAGTTCGTGGTGAAGCAGCTTCTGCTGCAGATTCTCTGACGCAGTGGATTCATCATGCACGGAGATTTCAAGCTGACAATTGTGTTCAGCAGCAGCCAGGCAGCGAAATTGATTCTGACAATCTGAGAACAGCACCGGTCCCGGAATGTGCCGCTGCACTGCGATCTTAACAGCTCTGCGAACCTCACCTGCGTCAGGATTTCCTGCGATCGTCAGCAGGTGGATGGCATTCAGTGGCTGAATTGTCTCCCAGCGGAGCATCATTTTCTGCAGCCCGTTCAGCGGGCGCCATGAAAACAGGTGCGGTGCGGGCAGGATCGTCACCGAATCTGCGACGGGACTGACCAGGATTGAGGGCATGGGCTGTAACGCCGAAATGATGAAAGAAAGCACACTTGCTGCGGGAAAGCTGCCGCAGTTCAGCTGCGCTATCTGGCTGCCGCTGCAGGCGGCCGTACATGGATGGAATCCAGATTCATCAGGCCGCCGGCATTTTGTGGATGTGTGAATCGAACGATCAGATCGTGGCGACCTTCCACGAGCGGGGCTCCTGTTTCAGGATTCCGCAGTACGAGAGTTCGTTCATAGAATTCTTCCCACTGTCCGTTGACTTCCACGTCAATCACTCCGAGTAACGGTCCTTCTGGACCGTCTGCCCGCAGTTCAATTGCGCCACCGGCACCGGCGGAGGCGATTCGCAACGTGAACTGGCCGGCCTGATCAAAGTTCAGCCTGCGGAACCGCAGCGTATGGCCATGATTGACCGCACCGATGAATTGTCCCCCGCTGGCGTTCCCGGAATTCAGTCGTTGCGGGCCGTTTACTTCATCTGCCAGTTCTGCCTCCAGCAGCCTTGAACGCAGCGCAATCGTTGTGGCAACACTGATTGGCGGTACGGATCCTGCACCAAGATCGGTATAGCCGGCATCCAGGCGATAGTGTCCGGCCTTGCCAGCTTCCTCCGGCGGCAGATTGATTTCTCCGACAAAACCATTGAAGACGCGAGTCAGAGATTCTGATTTGAGGCTGTAAATCCAGGCGACCATTTCCCGGAGTTCATCCACCGTATGCTGGCTGTGTGGGATCATGGGGATCTTGCCCCAGACACCGGTGGATCCCTTAAGCACACGCTGGACGGATGCATCCAGAGCGTCCGGCTGGTCACGATACTTGTTGGCGATGTCGGTGAGTTTCGGTCCAACGCGATTCTGGTCCACAGCATGGCAATTGAAGCAGTCGCTGGACTTCATGAGAATCACGTTAAATGGTGCAGGGAGAACGCCAGGGACATGGCTCGAGGTATCGGATAC
>JALRDR010000052.1 GCA_023262145.1 Planctomycetaceae bacterium
GGAGACTCAGGGCCGAGTTCACACCAGCGCGGCGACGGTGGCGGTTCTGCCGGAAGCGGATGAAGTCGAAATCAATATTCGCCCGGAGGATCTGCAGGTCGACACGATGCGAGCCGGTGGTCCGGGTGGTCAGAAGGTGAATAAGACCGAAAGCGCGGTGCGTCTGACTCACTTGCCGACAGGGATCGTGGTGAAGTGTCAGGACGAAAAGAGCCAGCACAAGAATCGAGCGCGGGCACTGCGCGTGCTGCGCAGCCGCATCCTGGAGTTGCAGCAGAGCCAGCAGGATTCAGAACGCTCAGCGAAGCGGCGAACACTGGTGGGGTCAGGAGACCGCAGCGAACGCATTCGCACGTACAACTTTCCGCAGAACCGTCTGACGGATCATCGCTGCGGGCTTACCCTTTACAAGCTGGACCGTATTATCCACGGTGAGCTTGGTGAACTGATCACAGCGTTGCAGGCATTTGATCGTGACGAGCGCCTGAAGGCGGCTGAATCAGAATTGCAGTAAGGCTGCCATTCCGGTGTATTCGGAATGCCGTTTCCACAACATGCTGAAACAAGGATCTTCCGGTGACAGACAGAGGCAAAGTGCTGATTATTGTTGGTGATGCCACCGAAACTCTCGACACCATGTACCCCTATTATCGCCTGATTGAGGCGGGATTTCAGCCGGTTGTAGCTGCGCCCGAGCAGCGGAAGTACCAGATGGTGCTGCACGAGATCAAACCGGGCTGGACGATTACAAAAGAGTGGGAGGGGTACACCATCGACGCAGATATCGCGTTTCGGGATGTCCGGGAAGAGGAATACGCGGGGATTCTGTTCTCCGGCGGACGTGCTCCTGAATACATTCGCTACGACGAGGATCTGGTACGGATTACCCGGCATTTCTTTACTGCCGGAAAGCCGGTGGCAAGTGTCTGTCACGGAGTCGAGATTCCAGCCTACGCCGATTGTGTGCGTGGCCGTCGCATGGCAACTGTTCCGAAGTGCCAGTTTGATCTGGAAGTCTGCGGCGGTATCTTTGTGAATGAGCCCTGCGTGATTGATGGCAATCTGTTCAGCGGTCGTACGTTCCACGACAACGGCCAGTACGTGGCACCGTGGATCCGTCTGCTCGAGCAGCAGGCTGCTGAGCGGGGCAGCCAGTCGACCTGACCAATCCTGAAACCGCCGCCTTCCGGTGGTTGCGAAATCTGCCGCTGCGGCGACTGCTCTTGCGGAATTTGCCGCTCTGTGGTGCAATTCGGGGGAGTTCCCGGGGATTCCGGGGGTCTGAGCGGCAGGGGGCATGTGATTCATGGATTGAATCGAAGCGTAGCCACCTCCCGGGGTAATACGCAGCAGGATAGGCAGCAGGGATGCTGGGCTGGCTTCGAAAATCACTTTGCGCGGATCTGGCGATCGATCTGGGAACCTGTTCAACACGAATAGGTTTGTCCGGAGACGGGATACGTCTGGATGAGCCATCGGTCGTGGCGGTTTCGCGCAGCAGCAGTCGCGTGGCCGGTCGAGGGCTTGCGGTTGGTCGCATGGCGGCTCAGATGCTTGGTCGGACGCCGGAGGGGATTCGTGCCGTACGTCCGCTGCAGCACGGTGTGATCAATGATTTTGAGCTGTGCGAAGTCATGCTGCGCTATTTCCTGCAGAAGTCGCTCGGAGGCAGAAAGGGTCTGCGTCCACGTGTACTGATCGCTGTTCCCGGCCGCATTACTGCGGTTGAGCGTCGCGCAGTCTTCAATAGTGCGGAACGCGCTGGTGCCGGACGTATCTGGCTCATCGATCAGTCTCGAGCGGCGGGAATCGGAGCCGGGCTTCCCCTTGCGGCTCCGAGCCGCGATGAACCGGCCCACGTCCACGAGCGGGTTGGTCTCCTCGTCGTGGTAGACGAAGCCGTCCGTCGGGTCGTTCGTCGGGTCGATGACGATCTGGGAGAGCGCCCCGTCACGCACACG
>JALRDR010000214.1 GCA_023262145.1 Planctomycetaceae bacterium
TGCACTGGTGATATCACCCGCTGGTCCGGCTCGACCGGAATCATCTGCAGACTCGCTCGCAGCATCCGCAAAAGTCAATGACAAAGATCTCTCTGCTGTCCCTCGCAACTGCGGCGAATCAATCTGAACATTCTCGTCCGCCTGTAATTCACGCAACTGACCGCCACCGGGCAGACGGCTGACGGAATCTGCTGAGGGAGCTGCTGATTCTCCCTGATCAAGGGTCAGCCGGAGCTCCCGGGCACTCAGAAGCAGCTGCTGCTCGGGCACATTCACCGATGCCCCTCCGCTCAGCGTAAGCTTGTCCTGCCCGTCTGCCCGCTCAAGCGTAAATGCTTCCTGCCAGTTCGCCTGCAGGCTGGATCCCTGGACTCCACCCGTCTCTGCTGCCGCGGACTGCTGCTGCAGACTCCCCTCACCAATGCACTCAATCCAGCGAGGCTGACTCTCCTCATCCAGAGTTACGGAAATGAACGGCACCACCAGACGACGATCGGCCACACGGACATCAACCGGCAACGCCTCATGTACATCGGTCCGGGCTCGTCCCTGAAGTTCCAGCACCCGGTCCTGCAGCCGATAACGCAGCTGAGTCATTTCTGCCGTCAGCTGCTGAGTCGCCAGCCGATACAGAACTATGCGGCCGCTCGCCGTGATGGAGTCAATCTCCAGAGCCGATCGGCGATGGCCGGAGCCATCGGACACAACACCTGGCAGCATCTGCAATGTCAGTCGCGAACACAGCAGTCGATGAACGCCTTCGATATCCGGAAGGTTGCCCTGTACGTCAATCTGCAGCTCCGGACGCAGCTCACGATCAACAAAGCCGAAAAACGTCGCTTTGTGATCGAAATACTCAAACCCATTCGCCGCTTTGATGGTCAGCTCAATCGGCTCCTCCGACGGATCTCCATCCTGCAGACTCAGATCGCAATGCACCCGACCCAGCAGACGTATCTTATGGTCACTGCTGTCAGCGATCCCGTTGCCCTCTGCATCGCTGCCAAACTCAATCTCTGCCCCGCCATCCGCCACACCTGTTCCCTGTGATTCACCAGCAGGATCATCCCACCAGAACTGCACCGGTTCGTTGGTCCAGATTCGCGTCGCATCCTCCGATATCCGAAACGTCCGTCCTTCAATCCGCATACCGTCAGAAGCATCGATTCGCACCCTGCCCGACAGCACACCGCTGGTAATCCGACCGAACTGGCCTCTGCCCAGGGAAAATGGCGTCGACGCATCCAGCTGTGCTGCTTCTGCTGTCATCGTCACGCCACTACTGTCGTTGTCCGAGCTCCGCAGCACTGCCAGCGGACTCACCCGGATCGACCGGTTATCGTTGATCAGCTCATGATCCTGAAAATACAGCATCCACTGGTCATCTCGAAACCGTCCGTCTGCATGCTGTACCCAGCTGGCATGCGGAAACCACTTCTCCGCCTGCTCCTGAAAGACCTCGGATCCTGCCGTATTCTGTTCCGGCTGACGAATCCGCCGAACACTCTGCGTTGTCGGTGTCAGCAGCTGTCGAGTTCCTTCGGAGTACGCGTAATACGCGACGAAGATCGCAACCGTCGTGAGCAGCGTGCGTTGAATTCGCGGTACAAGTCCGGGAGTCATTTCACCGTCCATTGGGGATGAACTGAGTTCGCTCAGCCAGCCATTCACTCACGCAGCACGCTTCGTCGCCACCACTTCTGCCACACTCGACTCAGCCCATCCGCCAGAAGCCTCCACGTGCTGCAGAATATCGGTGATGTCCAGCATGCCACAGGGACCACCATCCTCATCGATCACCGGCAGTTCACTCAGCTTGCGATCCGACATCAGCTCAATCGCCCTCGGCAACAGAACATCCGCCCGCACAGTTATCGGATTTCTCGTCATCACCTGCTCAATGGGCAGGTCCAGTTGAGAGTCACGATGATTCTCAAATAATCGAGCCAGATCGCTGTCGGTAAACACTCCACTCAGCCGGCCCGATTCATCCACCAGCATGACCGCTCCCGTCCGCCGACCAGGACGCCCCAGCTGTACCATCACCTCCCGCACCGTGGCTGACTCAGCAGCAACGCGAACCGCCAGTCCCTGGCGCATTACCTCCGCAACCGTTCGCAACTGCCGGCCAAGACTCCCGGCCGGATGAAACACCGAAAAGTCGCTCGCCGAAAATCCCTTCAGCTGACTGACCACCAGAGCCAGTGCGTCCCCCATCGCCAGCATCGCCGTCGTGGAACAGGAGGGTGCCAGTCCGAGCAACCCGGCTTCACTATGCTTGCCAATTCGCAGCAGACAAGTTGCGGCACGCGCCAATGTGCTGTCGCCGCCTGATGTGATCACGATCACCGGCACACGCAGTTCACGCAGCGTCGGGAGCAGACTGGTCAGCTCTTCCGACTCACCGCTGTTGGACAGGGCCACGACGACATCTTCAGCGGAGATACACCCCAGATCGCCGTGACGCGCCTCCGTCGGATGCAGAAAATAGGAACGGGTCCCGGTGCTGGACAGCGTAGCACTGATCTTGCGCGCGATCAGCCCGGCCTTGCCGACACCCGTTGTGACCACTCGCCCGCGCACATCCCGCAGCAGACGCACACCATCGCAAAAACACGCATCCAGCATTCCCGCCATCGTTCGCAGGGCGTCCGCCTCGGCAAGGATTATACGCCGTGCTTCCAGCAGTTGTTCAGCGTCACTCGGCAATCCCGGTAAACGCGAACTGGCAGATTCAGAGTGCGACATCCTGTCTTCCTCAGGGTCCGGCATCCTGCTGGAACCCGCTGCAGTGATTCAGTAATCCGGGAGCTAAACCGGAGGCCATTTGTGGCCGAATTCAGATGCTGCAGTGTACCAGAGACCGTTCCTGACGGTCAACAGCATCAGCGTCACCAACACACACTGTAAATCAATGTCAACAAAAGACTTGCGCACAGGGGAAAGCACCAGCTGTTTCACCGCGACCCCGACCACTTCAGAATCGGAAGCAGATTGGCAAAACTGTCTCTCCATAGATTCCCCGGCCGGGCGACTGATGGCAGTCGGTCCCGCTGCATCAGCTCATGCCGCAAAAAGCTCGAGTCAGCAGACATCAGTGTCCATGTACTGCCAGGATCGGATACCAATGTCTCGCCATTCGCCCCCCGACTGTTCGGCAGATTCTGAATTGTCACCACCGCAAAGGATGCGTCAATCGCCAGCGCTTCTGTAACCGGTTGCAGGTCAAAATGCAGATTGGAAATGTGAAACGCCAGCAACCCGTCCTCAGCCAGATGCCGACGATAAACCTCCATCGCCTCCACCGTCAGCAGATGTACTGGCACAGAATCTCCCGAGAATGCATCGAGTACGAGGAGATCAAAAGCACGAGGCTCTGAATGCTCCAGCAGCAGTCTCGCATCACCTTCTTCAACCGCAACCGCAGCCTTGCAGTCTCTCAGAAAACTGAAATGTTCGTTGGCGATTTCGATGACATCCGAATTGATCTCGTAAAACACAATTTCATCATTCGATTTCGCGTAGGT
Organism: Planctomycetaceae bacterium; assembly: GCA_023262145.1. Classification (GTDB taxonomy): domain Bacteria; phylum Planctomycetota; class Planctomycetia; order Planctomycetales; family Planctomycetaceae; genus SXXK01. The sequence goes on from JALRDR010000214.1 coordinate 3,528, forward strand.
CGCCAGCGTCCCCGTACCAAGTCCCACCAGTCCGATCTTCAGACCCCGTCCCCCCTGCTCACGACGCTCCCGCAGCAGCGCTATTGCACGGCCTGCACCGCTGCGGTAACCGTAGTATGTGGATGGCGTGGACGGGCTGCGACGAAACTGCAGACCATGAGTAATTCTGCCGTGACGCAGCAGGACGGCGGACTCTGGCTCATAGTTTTCCACCGTCAGAACACCATAAAAATTGCGGCGACTGTCCTGAGCCCGCAGCACCGACTCAATCCCGGAGGCCGACATGGTAATCATCACAACTACCATCAGTATCCCGGCCGCCAGGGGCAGCAACGGCGGCTGGAACCCACCCTTCACCCAGCCCCGAGCATCAAACCAGACTCCCAGTGCCAGAAGTCCGGTGAGCAGGAGTCCCAGATCGTGCTCCCAGTATGCGGGAAACAGCATTGGGGCCAGCAGTGCTACCGTCAGACCTCCGGCAGCCCCCCCGGCAGAGCTCAGCAGGTAGAACCCGGTGAGCTGATCTGCTGGCGGACGCAGTCGCGCCAGTTCACCGTGACAAAGCACAAAAATCGCGAACAACCCGGCACTCCAGAACGGCAGCTGCACTGTCAGACTCAGCTGTGTTCCAAAGATCTGAATCAACGCTATTCCCAGCACCAGCAATGCCGTCACCGGGGCGATCAGTCCGCGGCGGTACCAGCGATCACTTTCAAAACAAATGATGAATGACAGCAGATACAACGCCAGCGGGACGACCCAGAAGAATGGAACAACAGCAACGTCCTGACAGATCTGATTCGTTTCTGCCAGCAGCATGACCGATGCCAGCGCTGACAGCAGGAACCAGGCACGGCGATGCAATGGAACAGACAATGACGCCCGCTGGAACACTGCCGTCGAATCCACCCCGCGACCACGCACCATCCACAACACCAGCAATCCTGAAAGTCCGTAAAGCACAAACAGTGACATCCAGAAATATGCCTGGGCTGACGTATCAAGGAATGGCTCCACCACCAGCGGATAGCTCAGCAGTGCCAGGAGTGATCCGCTGTTCGAAAGTGCATACAGACGGTGCGGAGGTCGCTCGGGATAACACAGGCTGTACCACCGGAGCAGCAGCGGACTGGTCGTACTGAGCAGAAAATAGGGGACTCCGACAGTCCGCGCAAGAACCCACAGGATGTGACCAACTGGCGAACTGACCGCTGCTGGTTTCCATGCCGGTTCCGGAAGAATCTGCAGCGTCGCCAGTGCCGCCAGAATCAGTAATGTATGCGTGCCGATCTGAACAGCGGGGGAGAATCGGCTGGTGAGCAGGTGAGAATAAAGATAACCGCCACACAGCAGACACTGAAAGAACAACAGACATGATGTCCATACCGATGGGGAACCACCGAACCACGGCAAAATAACACGACTGATCAGTGGCTGTACCTGGAACAGCAAAAATGCCCCCAGAAACACCACGCTGGCGATCGTGAACTGGCCGGTGCGGTCATTTGCGGTCATGACCTTCCCAACCTCGCTGCCATTCCCCTCGCCTTCAGACATTCGCCCGTCTTCCCTGCCTGTGACTGCTGCCCGTGACCGCTGCCCGTGACCATGACCGCTATCGGTGACTGAGTAACACTTCCCAGAGTCGCCCGCTGAGTGACCACGCACACCGACTGCTGAACATCGACTGCTGGCACTGAACCAGGCCAGAACCTGCCCCGCAATAGTGCTCCAAATCCCGCGTTCCGTCCCGGAAGCCGGCAAAAAAAAACGTGCTGGCCAACAAATCGGTCACTTTCGCCAACTCGGAGTTCTATATTGAATGTGGTGCATCTGACACCGGCTTTCCCGCAATTTCGCCGTAAAACCGGCTTACACTCGACCGCGAACCGCAGAATTCCGGGAAATCCGTTGGGTTTGCTGCAGTTGTTCGTCGTGTTATTCGTTGTGTTGTTCGTCGGCTTTCCGGGGCACCTGCGTTCAGTGCTGACTGGCCAGCACTGACAGCCGGCAGCGGAATGCCATTACTCAACATTTTCAGGCATATTCCAGCTCCAGCGTTTCCGACAGCACCGCCAGCCCGATCGGCGGCGGCGATCAGTGATTACCTGAGCAGTTCCGGACTGCAGCCGGCCACCTGTCGCCGGTACTGTGGTCGCAGCATCCCGGTCACCATTTGAAAATCAGTTCCCGAAAAGAACTTATGAACCACTTCATCCCTGGCCTGCGGAAACACCTGCGGCGCTGTCGGCAGGAAACGACAGTGGCAGCGATCGATATTCTGGAACCGCGCACGTTGCTGAGTGTCACCACAGTGACGCTTGGGCCCAGCCAGGATTCGTCCATTTACAATGCCCTGCCGGGCGATCTTTCCAATGGTTCCGGAGAATCGATTGTCGTGGGCGGATCAGGCAGCGGAATAGCTGCCCGCCGGGGACTTGTGGCATTCGACCTGTCCACTGCAGGTGTACCGGATGGAGCCACAATTCTTGACGCTGTGCTGACGATGCATGTGGCTGTGCCATCCACTGCTGCAGACATCGCTCTGCACGCTGTCACTTCCCCCTGGAATGAATCAGGGAGTGATGCTCCGGGGAATGAGTTCAACGGTGCAGCAGCACAGGTCCGCGATGCCACCTGGCAGTTCGCACTCTTCGGTTCTCTGCGCTGGCATTCCGCCGGTGGTGATTATGCTTCGGTGACGGACGTGGCCCAGGCTGCTTCCTCAGGCGTCATTCAATGGTCCGGCAATGCACTCGTTGATGACGTGCAGCTCTGGCTGGATGATCCGTCTCTGAATTACGGCTGGATACTGATCGGAGACGAACAGTCCGATGCCGTGCAGAGCTTCGTGAGCAGGGATTCCGCAAACGTGGCTCTGCACCCGCAGCTTGAGATCACCTGGGAGGATCCCTGGCTTCCTTCAGTTGTGGAAGGTCGCAAGTGGTACGACCGGAATGCGGATGGAATCCATCAGCAGGCGTTCGTTGCGGATCTGCAACTTGTCTGGTCGCAGGGACGTAATTACTTCAACAGCTTCTCTGGAAATGAATACTGGTTCTGGTCGCAGGCCACGTCGGGATGGTACTTCATCACTCCGAACGGCAACCTGGTTGAATGGGACCGAACGAACAGGACGCTCCGCGGTACAACCGTTGCCACTCCCGGTCCCCGTGCCTGGCACAGCCCTCAGTCACTGCTCATGACAGCGACTGAAACTGACTCTGAACCATGGCTGAACGGCTTTACTTTCGAACTGCTCAATTCCTCCGGACAGGTGATTGCACAGTCCGCATCTGCGGATCGTGACCTGAATCAGGACGGGGTGATTCAACCGGAAACAGAACGTGGCTGGTACCGATTCGAAAATGTACCACCGGGTAACTATCGGATCCGCGAACGGCTCACCGATGGCTGGACACAGACAGCCGGTCGCTATTCCTCACTCGCTGAATCTGCCTGGTCGCTCAGACAGGATCTCGGCCTCGGATTCACCGGCAACCTGCATCAGAATTTTGGCGGCCGCGGTGAAAAATGGCTCTTTGGCAGCGCCGGCTGGTATTTCATTACGCCGGACGGTCAGCTGGCACTCTGGAATCGCCAGCCGGTTTCCCCGATCAGGCCACTGCAGGGGACGCTGACTGCCACACTGAGCAACGAGTATTATCAGGACGTTTCACTGCTTTACGGAGCAGAACAGCCACTGCTCGTTGTCACCTCCGGATCATTCCACAGCGGGATCAACTTCGGTAACTACCGCACCATTCAGATTACTGGTCGCATCTGGAATGAGATCGACCCCAACGGCCTGCGGAATGACCCCGCGCTGCAGAACGGACAGCTGGTGGCGGTCCCCACGGGAGTTCCTGAGAGTCTGGCAGGATTTCGCTGGTACATGACCACAGGGACCAGTGAACCGCTGTATTACTGCATCAACTCCATTGGCGAAGTGTTTTCATGGTCGTGGCAGAAGGGAGCACGACTGCATACTCGCATCTCGGAAGCCGCCGCTGGCAGTGAAGAGACGATTCGCGATTTTGCGTTCTCGTCGGAGCAGTGGCTGAACAATGTCTCCGTGGAACTGCTCAACGAAGCAGGCCACGTCGTTGCGCGGACCCGCACGGCAGATCTTGATCTGAATCGCGATCAGCAGCTGCAGCCGGAAACGGAATCCGGCTGGTACAGTTTTACGGGACTGCTGCCCGGGAAATACTCCCTGCGACAGATCACAGCAGCGGACACCCTCGATGTATCACAGCCCGCACCTCAGGAAGGTCAGCAGCTGCAGGCTCTCGCACAGCAATTCGGATTTGTGACCACCAGCCGTGACCACTTCAACTTTGGAGGAATCAATGAGCGCTGGCTCAAGGACCGTGACAATCGCTGGTACTTCATTACTCCGGACGGCCGCATCCGCCGCTGGGACCGCATCAGCGGCGGAGTCAACGGGACAGCCAAAGGTACTGAAGTGGCTCGTGTGGCATCGCGCTGCTTCGTCAACCTCGCGCTGCTGACCTCACCGCCCGCAACCAATCATCGCGTGCTCGAGGCTTCCACACTGACCGTCAACCTGGGACAAAGCCGTATCCTCGACACCATCTTTGCTGATCTCGCCTCGGAACTGACCTGACTCCACACTTCTCAGGGAGTTCCCATGGCCAGGCGCACGCGTCGAATCCCGGATACCTCGATGATGTCCCGGCGATCTTCCTGCGACCAGCGTGTTCCCATGACTCCCACCTGCTGGCCTGTATATTGTGAAAGTTCTGCGTTATTCGCAGAACGCAGCTCGGCAAGCACGTTCCCGTTGGCGTCTGACAACACAAACGTTCCGCCGTCCTCCTCAGCCGGCACCAGAATCCCGGCCCCCACAAACGGATTCTGCGGACTTCCCGGCTGCAGAACTGAGGCTGCAGTGGCTGCACCGGATGCTGGCCTGACTGATAACTCGCCCGTTCCGGAGAACAGATCTGATGTGGCAGTTGCCGGCACGACCCCGGTGTCAGCAGACGCGGTTTCCGCAAACAGATCGGGGGGCAGCGTTTCCTGCGCTTCGTTGAGCACGAACGGCCCTGCATCTCCGCTGCTCACCGACAGTTCCGGCTGCGGTGCCGGAACTGACCGGGGGGGCTGATTTCGCAGGAAGCCGGGCGATCCCAGTTGAGCGATTGCAGTTGCACGGTTCGGCAACGCCTGACTCAAAGGACTGATCGTGCCACTCATCATGGAACGAAATCCATGGCGCGACACCAGTGAGGAATCACGCAGTTCCGTTCCGCTCTGCAGATTTCGGATCTGGGCCAGTTCCGCCAGCCGCTGGCGATAGCGCCGGATCGCTGAGAATCGCAGTTCAATCGCCTTGCTCAGAGTGGGACTGGTCAGCTCCTCCTGCAACTGCCGGTATTCCTGTTCCATGGCATCCAGATCCCAGGTTGCGGCATCCTGCAGTACCATTTCCCGAAAGCGGCGGTCCAGCAGCGCAACCTGATTCCGCTCCCCTGACTGCTGCTGCTGCTCCTGCAGTTGCGGGCTGATCAGCAGCTTTGGGTTCTCGGCATTCGACAGGGTGGCATCAGGAGTTGTGATCAGGCCCGGCTTTACGGCATTTGACGGAGGCCGATACGCATCGCTGTCTGCCAGTTGCCGTTGTCCATCATCCACAGGCACCACCGCCACACCGGGAATCCAGCGACGCTCCCGACGCGGCGGCAGAATCTTCAGCATCGACTGCCGACCGCCGGAAGTTTCCATATCACGGCGTCCCAGTATGGTCACTTCCTCACCGGCTCTGAGCCGCCGCTGAAATGCTGAGACTTCATCGCCGAAATCACTGCCGATGCAGGCAATCACATTGTCTTCCCTCACGACGCCGCGAGATTCATCAAGTCGATTGACGTAGCGTTCTGCGATCCAGCTGAAACTTCCCTGCGGTGGATCAATCATGTACCAGCCGCCCGGATCGTGGCGATGAACGGTAACAATCGATCCCTCTGCCAGTCGTTGAGTCGGATAGAAACGCTCGTCGCTGCCGGATCGTACCCACGTCTCTTCAGCAACAACCCGCGCCTGATAAGGGAACTGTGTTGCGACGGCTGTTTCAGTTGCAAGAACAGCCGCGATACAACACAGCAATGCAGAAGCAACAGATCTCATTCGCCTGCTCCGGTTCAACTCACTGAATCCTTTAACTGTCACCGCAGTTCTCCATCGCACCGCGACAAAACTCTGCCGGAACCGGGGTTTTCTGCACCGCTGCCGCTGATCAGCGCCCTGCGGATACAGAATCTCCGGGGCTGCTGCCTGCAGCACATCGGTTGACACCGGCAAACCGGCAGATTCTGCCACTGACAGGATCGCTGCGGCAGAAAGTGCCGATGTATGCACCTGAGCTGTGATCATCATTGCTGCCTTTCTTCTGCGAACGCCAATCCAGGTCGTGGCACACAGACCGACTCCCGGGCTGCCGGAAACCACTGGAATTTCCTCAGAATTTCGCACCAGAACTGCTCACACCAGCTGACCGGTAATTCCTGCCGCTCCGGAACGAGTCACTTTTCCTGACACATCTTTGGATTACACTTTCTCAGAATTCGACTCAAGATCGATTTGCAGGTTCCTTCGACACTCCACAGCGAACGTGACGGCAACCCGACACATCAAACCGGAGATCGCACTTCATGAGACAGGTCCGGACAGCTTTTCTCAGCGTATTATGGCTCCTGCTTCTGCTCACTGACCTCAGGGGCGCAGACGAAAACCGTCTGCAGATCGGCGATCCGGCCCCCGCATGGAGCAACCTGCGCGCAACTGACGGGAAAACGTGGTCTGCCGCAGACTTCGCAGACAGCGCGGTCCTGGTCGTCTGCTTCACAAGTAATTCCTGTCTCTACTCTCAGGATTACGAAGACCGCATGGCAGACTTCTGCCGCAAATACCAGAACGCGCCGGGAGGGGTCACACTGCTGGCCATCAATTCCAGCCAGAAACCATCCGACAGCTTTGAGAAAATGCAGGAACGCGCGAATGAGAAGAAATTCCCATACCTTTATCTCGACGACCAGGATCAGTCGGTTGCTCGGAACTGGGGTGCCATCTTCACTCCGGAATTCTTTGTCCTCAATAAACAGCGGAACGTGATCTACATCGGAGCCATGGATGACCAGACCATGGAAGACAAGGTCACAAAGCGACATGTGGAAGACGCCGTTGATGCTGCCCTGCAGGGGCGTCTGCCGGAAGTGACCGCTGTACCAGCTCGGGGCTGCCGTATCCCTTTTCGACGCAGCAAACGCTGACGAACAACCGACCGCTGTACAGACTGCTCCCGGCATCTCCAGAACAAATCAGAGCCCGCATGCTGAATCACCCGCCGACTCTCAGGACGCTCCTCTCGCCGCACCAGTACTGCCTGCTGGGAGCAATCCTTTCGATACTTCTGCAGTACGGCTGCCGTTCAACTCCGCAGACGACGTTCGCCATCGACCGCCCCGACCGGCATCAGTTCACAACCAAAGAATTCGTCATCCACAGTGATGTGCCGTTGCGTCCCGACGATCCGCTGGTTCGACAACTTTCAGATGTTCAGCTGCAGCTGGCTCAGACGCTGAAACTGCAGCCGCAGCGAGATCCCGTGGACGTCTTCCTGTTCAGTGACGAAACAAGTTATCGCAACTATCTGAAAGTTCGCTGGCCAACGCTCCCGGTACGGCGCGCCTATTTCATCAGGACGTCGCAGCAACTTGCCGTCTACTCCTTCGTAAGTTCACGAGTGCTGGAAGACCTGCGGCATGAATTTACCCACGGAATTCTGCACGCCAGCTGTAACCACGTCCCGCTCTGGCTGGACGAAGGACTGGCCGAATACTTCGAAGTCAGCAACGACACCCCCGGCTCCGTCAGCAGTGTCCACCTTGAAGAACTTCTGAAGGCTGAGATGGAAGGCTGGAGCCCTGATCTGTTTCGCCTCGAGATGCTCTCGAAGTTTGAAGATCTGAAAGCTCTCGACTATGCAGAGTCGTGGGGCTGGATTCACTTCCTGCTGCATCATTCCGCAGCGACACGCAGCCTGATTCTCGATTATATCGCCGGACTCCGCGATGCAACGACAGCTCCACGCCTGCTGCAGCAACTGGAGACTGCAGTACCGACCTACGCTGGTGATCTGTGGGACCACGTGCATGACATGGATCAGCAATGACCGTAACAACGCGTCCCGAACATCCTGCGCCAACGCCCAATCGCCGTGGAGGCAACCAGTTTCAGGCCGCCGCAGAATGTTCCATGCTGTCCTCTGAACATGCGGCGGAACGAAACAGCGGAAGGACTCTGCCCCTGCCCGACGGCGGATTCCGGTCAACATAAAAAACAAACCACGCATGCAACAGCGCAGCGGCAAGGATCAGTCCGCTGCTGAGCAGACGAATCGCAGCAACATAGGCAGAGCTGACCGGCAGATTTCCACGCAGATCAAGAAGTACAAGCGAACCGCCCAGTGCAAGTCCGCAGCACATCAGCAGCCGTGAGGAGCGGCAACGACTCATATCGCTGATCACGCGAAACGACGTCACCAGAAATGCCGCCGCAGCCGGAACAACCCAAAGCACGCGCCGCGCTGACGAAAGACTTCCTGCTGCGGGAACCAGCAGAGACAGCAGTGAATCTGTCAGGGCAGTCAGTAACGAACCTGCACACAGGAATGCCGTGACCAGCAACTGTATTGAGAGCCATTTCCAGACGCGATAATCACCCCGAAAATCAACTTCACTCTGACCACGCACCATGGAGATGAACAGACACAATTGTGCTGCCAGAAACAGCTCAAAGCCGACCGCCACATGCAGGGCGTTCAGTGAAGATGCATCTGCACCCACCTGCGACGGCTCCTGCATGGTCTCTGCGGCGGCATGCAATGCCTCTTCAGCCACCTGTTCGCCGGTGCCAGTGGCTGCCACCTGCTCTCCCGCTGGTAACCTTGCCAGCAGCAGACAGGGCAACAACAGCAGCAATCCGCACATGCAGCAGCACTTCCACACATGCGGCGAAAGAGTTTTCTGAGTGACTCGCCGTGCCAAAACGGCCAGCTCGTCAGCATTGGCACCGGCAAGCACAGTCTCCGCGGAGCCAGACCGTGATCTGAGCCTGCTCAACCAGCTTGAATCCCTCGTGGATTGCCGGGGCTCGATTGATGCTGCACGCTCTGCTGCCAAAGTACACTCGGGCACTGCCCGCAAATCCATCTCAGGATCTGCGCAAACCAGACGCCTCCGCCGCCAGCCGTTGCGATCAACGCTCTGTTCGTTGATTCCAGCCATGTACTTCAGCAGCCTAAAAACGCAGGTGCTCTGCGAATCAGCACCGTTGACCAGCTTCTCCTGCAGGCCGTGAAGCTGCAGCCATCTCACATTCATCTGCATCACAATCGTTGTGACGATGACATGCAGATTCGCGTTTCAATTCATCGGTCCGCTGCAGTCGTTGCGATCACGCTGCTGTTCATCGCTGGCAAAACCCTTAAAACCCTGAGAAGCAGTACAGCCGCTGCAGTCCCTCCCGACAGGAAAGCGTGGTAATGCAGTCGCAGCCGATCGTCCCGGCACGTCATCCATTAAGCCCAAAGGTACTGGCAGGATAATCGCAACGCACCCGGGGCTGCCGATGTGGCACATCGAATCGTCACTCGCTCCGCTGGAATTCCCTCGCTGCAATTGTGCCGGCACAAAAACATCGTGCGATGTTTGCAATCAGCCACGTATCTGCCCGGTGCCGCGAATCACATACTTGTAAGTTGTCAGCTCCTGTAGTCCACAGGGGCCTCGAGCGTGAAATCGATCTGTGCTGATTCCGATTTCGGCACCCAGCCCCAGTTCTCCGCCATCGTTGAATCGAGTACTGGCGTTGACCACGACCGCTGAGGAATCCACCAGCGTCTCAAAGCAGCCGGCCGCAGCAACACTCTCAGTCACAATGGCATCGGTGTGAGCAGACCCGAAGGTGCGAATATGTGCCACTGCGTCCTGCAGAGATGCAACAACTTTCACGTTCAGGATCAGAGCGAGGTGCTCTGTGCGGTAGTCATCTGCGGTCGCGGCAATCGCCCCCGGGGCCAGTGCAAGACTGTCTTCACAGCAGCGTAGCTCCACACCGCGACGGCTGAGTTCTGATGCGACCGTTGGCCAGACGCGGTCCAGAGCCCGACGATGAATGAGCAGCGTTTCCGCCGCGTTGCAGACGCCGGGGCGCTGACACTTACTATTCACGACAATCTCTGTTGCCATCTCCACTTCAGCGGTCTCATCCAGATAGACATGGCAGATCCCGTCAAAATGTCGAATGACAGGCATCGTTGCCTCCCTGCACACTCGCTCAATCAGTGATTTGCCCCCCCGCGGAATTGTCACATCAATCAGATCGCCACGCGCGAGGAATTCACCAACCAGAGCGCGGTCCGTGGACTCGACCAGCTGAACGGCCTGTTCCGGCAGTCCTTCCTGACGCAGCGCATCCCGCAGAATCTCACCCAGAGCAAGGTTACTGTGAAATGCTTCACGCCCTCCACGCAGAATCACCGCATTTCCACTCTTGATGCACAGGGCCGCAGCGTCAATCGTCACATTGGGTCGTGACTCATAAATGAAGAACACAACTCCCAACGGCACACGCACGCGACTCACCTGCAACCCATTTGGACGACTGCCCCCGCTGATCACCTCCCCCACGGGATCCGGGAGCGCAATGATCTGTCGTACGGCGTCAGCCAGTGCAGAAATTCGCTCTCCTGTGAGTCGCAATCGATCGATCATGGCTGCACTGAGTCCCGCCTCTGTCGCGGCGGCAAGGTCCTGCTGGTTGGCAGCTTCAATCTCAACAGAACGTTCCACAAGCAGCTCAGCAACACGCCCCAGCCACGCGTTCTTCCTTGCCCCATTGATGGCCGGCAGTTGCTCCGCCGCTCCGCGAGCAGCCAGACCAAGCTCCGCGGCGTAGGCCTGGGCAGACGTAATTTCAGACATAAGGACTGACCCAACAGTTGAAGACTTTGCGTTCACTTCAGAGCAGGGACACGATCGATCCCACGCCTGCCGCACTGTAATCAATCACTGCCCGGAAATCCCGGGCAGCTGCCAAGTCCCTGCGCACATCGCCCACTTCCAACCCACAGCCAGTCAAAGCCATGCAGCCGACAGTAATGCAGTTGCTCACGCCGCAGAAAACGCCCGGACGACAGCCAGCAGCATTTCCGAAAGCGAGAGGATCCGGCCTTCGCAGGGCTTTCGCTTGATCCCGATCGACGCAGACCATATTTCCGTTCTTGAGAGTTTGCGCAGGTGGGGAAGGTGCGCTCATTCGTGTTCATTCATGGGATTGCCTAAGATCCCGTCACGACCGTCGGTCATGCCACAGGTCGGCCGCGGGAATTCGGCGATTTTTGTGGTTTTTCCGCACTGCCTGGCAACCCACTCGGTGCGGATGTCGATCTTTCGTTCGTACAGATTTCAGGATTCTGCAACTTCCGGGTTCACAGTACGACTGGTCCTCAGAATTGCTGGTTCTGCAGTCAGGTTTGAATTGCGCCGCAGTTGTGTCCGGGTCAACAGCCGCAGTTGTGTCCGGGTCAACAGCTGCAGGTGGCTGCGGGTCGGCTCGCAGATGTTGGTTCGCAGATTGACACCGCTGGAAATTCGGTACTGTGAATGCTCCTCCCCGCAGGATTCAGTAGACGCAGGACGGACGGCGATTTCGGAAGACCCGGACAACCATTGGGCAGTAGTGACATTGGGCAGTAGTGACATTGGGCAGTCCTGACAACCGGGTGGTTCCAACTGACGATGAGTACAGACAGCCCGTGCTGGTAACCGGTTTTCAACTGTGCCAGCGACGGCCCGGGGTTTTCCGGGGATATTCGGGCCAGCAGCTTTGTGCTGTGGCGACTGGTTTTGTGAATAAATTTCAGGGTCAGAGGAACACCTGTGGACCTATCAATGCTACCGGATCCCCCCAGCCTGCCGCCACTGTTTGTCTACGGCGCAATCCTGGTTGGGTTTGTGGTCACAAATTTGCTGCTGGCACATTTGTTGGGGCCGCGGCGACACACAGCGGTCAAGGACATGCCGTACGAATCGGGGATGGACCCGGTTGGCGATGCTCGACAGCCATTCGATATCCGCTTTTATCTGGTCGCCATTCTGTTCCTTGTCTTTGATGTGGAGCTCCTTTTTCTCTACCCGTGGGCGGTAAGTGCCTACAGTAGTCTGGGGATTCCTCCTGAATTGCGCGACACAGTCTTTGGAATCATGTTGGTATTCATGGCAACTCTGGCGCTGGCTTGGGTTTATGCCTGGCGAAAAGGGGTATTTCGATGGCGGTAGGACTTCCGGAGAATATTTTCATCACCCGTCTGGACGCAGCTGCCAACTGGGCTCGCTCCAACAGCCTGTGGCCAATGCCATTTGCGACCGCCTGCTGCGGGATTGAGCTGATGGCGACCGCTGCATCAAGGCACGACCTCGCCCGTTTCGGTGCCGAAGTCATGCGGTTCAGCCCGCGCCAGTGCGATCTGCTGATCGTCGCCGGTCGAGTTGTCATGAAGATGCTGCCTGTTCTGCAACGTATCTGGCTGCAGATGCCCGAACCCAAGTGGTGCATCTCCATGGGAGCCTGTGCATGCTCCGGCGGAGTCTTTGACACCTATGCGGTTGTACAGGGTGTGGACCGATTCATCCCCGTCGACATGTACGTCCCGGGATGTCCTCCGCGGCCGGAACAACTGCTCGCGGCTGTGATCGACATGCAGGAAAAAGTTCGCCGTACCGGAACGATCATGGGGCGTGAATTCGTCTCCCGCGACACATCCACTGGTCCTTCTCCATTCGATCTGCAGGAGCAGTACCGCATCGAGGATTCACGGCTCGTACAGCTGGGAGGATTCTCCGCCGCAGCAACCTCCACTGCTGAGGGAGACGCCTGAGATGGTTTCATTGGCAGAATTGCAGGCCCAGTTTGGCAGCGGGATTGCGGAACGAACGTTTCGGGACAACCGCTTCATTGATGTGCCGGCTGAACAACTCCTGAATGTGCTCAGCGCCCTGAAGACACAATTCAGTTTCAACATGCTTATCGATATCACCGCCGTTGACTGGCTGGACTACGAAGGGGCAACCGATCGCTTCAGCGTGGTTTATCTGCTGCTCAATGTCGATTCGGGCGAGCGTATCACTGTGCGGGCGGCGGTGAACCTGCCGGATCCTGCTCTGCCCAGCGTCTGCTCACTGTGGATGGGAGCCGACTGGATGGAACGCGAAGTCTACGACATGTTCGGGATCAGCTTCACGGATCATCCGGATCTTCGCCGGATTCTGATGCCGGAAGAGTTTTCAGCGTTCCCACTTCGCAAGGACTACCCATTGAAGGGGCGTGGGGAGCGGCATAACTTTCCGGTCATCACTCGTTCGGAAGGCTGACCGCCTCATCCTCAGCAGCATGCTGCTGATCGTGACCACATCTTTTTTCGTCACTTTCAAACCTGGCCCTGTTCCATGCCACTTTCGCCTGTTGAAACACATCTCTCAGAATCCGCGGACCGTGAGTACGTCTGGACTCTGAATTTCGGTCCTCAGCATCCTGCCACGCACACCACTCTGCGTCTGGTGCTCACACTGGATGGCGAAAAGGTACTGAAGGCAGTTCCCTACATCGGGTATCTGCACAGTGGCTTTGAGAAACTGGCGGAGCATCTGGACTTCAATCAGTACGTCACCATCGCGGACCGGATGAACTACCTGTCCCCCCTGGCGAACGAGATCGCCTGGCACCATTCAGTAGAAAAACTGCTGGGCATCGAACTGACCCCACGCTGCCGGTACCTCCGCACCATTCTGGCGGAACTGATGCGGTTGCACGACCATCTGCTCAATCTCGGCACCACCGCCCTTGACCTGGGTGGTTTCACGGCGTTTCTGTACTTCTTCCAGCAACGTGAACACATCTACGACATCGTGGAACTGGCTTCGGGGCAGCGGTTTCACACCAGCTACACGCGTGTTGGTGGAGTGCTTTTCGATGTAAATACCGACTGGGTGAATCGCGTCCGCAAATTCATTCGCGAATTCCCACCCGTCTACGAAGAGGTCGACCGTCTGCTCACAAAGAACCGCATTTTTGTGGATCGTACACAGGGCATTGGATACCTCAGCCGGGAAGACGCGATCAATCTGAGTGCCACCGGCCCGGTTGCTCGTGCCAGCGGTGTCGAGCGGGATCTGCGTCGGGATGATCCTTACCTTGCCTACAATGATCTCGACTTCGACGTGATCTGCTCCCGCGGTGGCGACTGCTATGCCCGCTATCTCGTGAGAATGCAGGAGATGCTCGAAAGCCTGAAGATCCTGGAGCAGGCCATTGAGAATATTCCGTCCGGCCCCGTGAATATCGATGTCGCTTCAGACATGGTACTGCCTCCCAAACCAGCGGTTTACCGCAGTATCGAAGGTCTGATTCAGCACTTCGAAATGGTCATGCCCAATCGCAGTCACCACGTCCCCCGCGAACAGGTGTACGCAGCCACAGAATCTCCGAACGGTGAACTCGGGTTCTATATCGTGGGCAATGATGAATCACGAGCGTGGCGGGCACGAACGAGGCCGCCTTCCTTCATCCATTTTGCAATGTTCCCGCACATGATTCGTGACCATCAGCTCAGCGACGTAGTTGCTGTCCTGGGAAGTCTCAACATCATCGCCGCCGAACTTGACCGTTAAATCTGCCCCGTCCTCTGGAAAGATGGCTGTCTGATCATGAGTGTGCTCAGTGAAGAACTTCGCGACAAGATTCGCGCGGAATTCCCGAAGTATCCGAACAAGCGTGCTGTCACGCTGCCGGCACTGCACATCGTGCACGATGCCCTGCGCGAGGTATCAAACGAGTCGATCGTGGAAATTGCCGATCTGCTCGAACTGCAGCCAGCAGAAGTTCACGACACGATGAGCTTCTACAATTTCTTCAAGACTCCCGAAAATCCTCAGGGACGCAATCGAGTCTGGTTCTGCCGCAGCATCTCCTGCATGCTTCGTGGCGGAGAAGAGCTGCTGGAAAATATCTGCGAAAAGTACCAGGTCACTCCGGGACACCGGACCGCAGACGGAGCCATTACGGTGGAATTCGCAGAGTGTCTGGGAGCCTGCGAGGGTGCTCCCTGTATGCTTGTCAATGACGTCTGTCACATGGACATGACTCCCGAATCAGCAGCGGAGCTGATTGACGGACTGTGATATGCGTTCACGGCCAGGTGGACTGTTCCTTCAGTATTCTCAGTAGTTCCGAGGCAGATCGTGGCAGAATTCGAACCCGTACTTTTTGCTCGCATCAATAAGCCGGACAGTGCTCAGCTTGCGACCTATCAGGCCGACGGCGGATATTCGAGACT
>JALRDR010000272.1 GCA_023262145.1 Planctomycetaceae bacterium
AACGGGCAACCGGATTCCACGCTGGCTCAGTGAAGGCATCTCTGTCTACGAAGAACGTCGCATTAATCCGCTCTGGGGGCAGCGGATGTCACCGGGGTTCCGTGAGCGAGTCAGGCAGGATCAGGTGACTCCCGTCGATCAGCTGAGTGGAGCATTTCTGAATGCCGACTCCGGGGAGGCCATGAGCTTTGCCTACTACCAGTCATCCATGGTTGTGGAGCATCTGATAGAGCGTCACGGTTTGCCGGCGATGAACGCAGTGCTGACAGACCTGAAGCTGGGGCTGAACATCAATGACGCACTTGATCGACATTGCGGAGGTCTGGAATCACTGCAGCAGTCGTTCAGCGAATCTTTGCAGACGCTGGCAGATGAGTACGCCCCTGATGCGATTTTCGATGCTGAGTCACTGGCGGCGGCAGAGCCTTCCGGACTGGATGAGATCCTGCGATTCTGCGCTGAAAATCCCGGCCATATCCCGGCGCTGGCGCAGCTGGCGGCGCTGCTTCAGGGGGCAGGAAAACAGAATGAAGCGATTGCGATTCTGGAACAGATGATCAAGGTGTTCCCGGAGGATGAAAGTTCGACTTCGGCCAGAACGCAACTCGCAGCCATTCGACGAGAGCAGGGAGAGACCGCCGAAGAAATGCGACTGCTGGCTGAACAGCTGCAATATTCCGGTGATGATCTGGGATCAGCGCTACGACTGCAGGAGCTCCGGCAGGCGGCTGAAGAATGGGATGAAGTCGTTGCTCTGGGCCGTCGGATTCATGCAATCGATCCGTTTCGGACCGCGGCGATTGAACGCTGGGCAGATGCAGCGGAACGGTCGAACGCTGTCGATTCGGGAAAGCAGGCCCTGCTGACTCTGACACAACTGCAGCCGGATCGTGAGGTGCGACTGCTGTATCGACTTGCAGAGCTGCTGCGGCAGGAGCAACCGCAGGAAGCACGGCGTTTTGTGCTGCTGGCACTGGAACGAGCTCCACGATTTCGGGAAGCACATCGCCTGTTGCTGGAATTGCGAACAGAAGCCTCTGCTGCAGAGTCTGCAGGAACGGGTTCCGACCCTCAGTCTGAAGGCAATGCTGACGGTGAAGCAGCAAAGCCTGCTCCGCCAGCAACGGAAGAAGATGCTGCAGACAGCAGTCCGTCAGAAGAAGACTCCGCAGATCCTGCCGCTTCGAATTCGGACGAGTAGTGGCTGAATCTGGTCTCTGCAGCAGCTAGCTCAAACGAGGCTCAATGTTCAGGGACAGCAGTGGCGAATACCCGTTTCAGGTGTCCCAACGGGGCTGTCCCGAAGTCAATAGTGGCAGCTGATCCTTCAGATTGCGTGCAGCGTCGCGAGGGTGATCGGTTGCCGTGACCGCAGCTGTAACGGCGATTCGCTGGCAGCCGGTTGTCAGCAGCCGGGGCAGGTTTTCTGTAGAGATACCTCCGATTGCGAACCACGGAATCGGACATTCCGCGGACGCCTCGCGAACATAGTCGAGCCCTGGGAAGGAATGAAATTGTTTGGTTTCCGAGGGGAAAACGGGGCCGACTCCGATGTAGTCAGCGCCCCCACTCACGGCATGTTGCAGCTGGTGCAGGGCATGCGTGGACAATCCCAGCAGTGTCCCTGTGGCCAGCAGGCGACGTGCCTGATCCGCTGGAAGTTCCTCCTGGCCAACATGCAGGCCGTCTGCGGTGGCAGCGACGGCCAGATCTGCCCGGTCGTTGAGGACAAACAATGCGTCTGCTTCAGTGCAGGCGTGCCGAATCCAGTCTGCTCGCTGCAGCAGTTCACGGTCGGAGCAGTGCTTTTCGCGGAGCTGCAGAATATCGGCACCTCCGGCAAGTGCCTGCTGCACGACCTCCTTCCACGGCAGCCTGCATTGTGATTCCGTAATCAGCACGTAAAGCTGAGATCGTCGTAGTCGTACTGAACGGGAATTGTTGTCCTCGCAACCGCTGAGCAGAGGTTTCTCAATTACGTAAGTGCGATAGCGTAGTTGCTTCATCGCCTCCGCGAATTCAGTGCTCAGGAGTTTTCCAAATTCCTCAAGGCTGCGCAGCGATTCCTGTACGCGTCTGAGATTGGCAATGCGGATTTGATCCGCATCTGACCGGCGCTGTTCGTGCGGATGAGTCAGTGTGGTTCCAGCGTCGCTGAGTGTATCGCGTGCTCGCAGTCTGCCAGGCAGCAGATCTTTCACAGACGCCAGTTGCTCAGCAGCGCAGAGTTCATGGCGAAGCGACTTGAGTTCACTCAACAGTTCCGTGCGGGGGCAGAAAAAGCGACAGTAGTCTTCCAGAACACGCAGTCCTTCCCGGGCGCGATTAAGGCAGGCGTCCAGTACGCGGTACAGAGAATCTGTCTGATCCTGCGGTAATGCAACCGGGGCTGAAATCGGCCTGGTTTCCATGTCAGATGCGGCGGCGAACGACGCTGGCGCAGTATCGACGCAGAGGCTCAGCGGCTCGTCAACAGCAAGCGGTTCCGAATCAATCTGTTCAATATCGAACATCCGGAAACGCAGGTCATTAATCGTGAGGCCAAGACTTTCCAGCGACTCCTGAATGATGTTGGAGCCTGAAGCTGTTGCCAGTAACAGCAGTTCGCTGGAGATCAGACTGTCATTGCTGAGCTGTCGTGTCATTGTGCGAGCGGCATCGATGATGCGAATGAGCGAATCCGGGTCGTCAGGCAACACACCGCTGGTCGACGCAACGGCTTCGGTGATCTCTGCGGTCTGAGGACTGATCAGCGGTGGCAGTGTGGCCATGATTTCTGCCAGAGGAGAGTTCTGCAACTGCTGTAGCGTGATGCCTGCACCACGCAGGGTCGCAGATGCCAGCGACTCATCTTCAATCAGTGCAGACAGCAGCAATGCGGGCCAGTAAGCGGAGGAGACCCGGAATGAGCGGGCAGTCAGGCGGCAACGCCATAGAATGCGCTCGGCACCGGGAGTCAGCGGGGACAGACCTCCACAGCTCATTGCTGAGACTCCTGCTGTCGCGCCAACGCCATGGACTCTGTAAACGCCTGGCGCAGGTCTTCCGGAATTCGGCAGACGCGCTGTTGTGAGTAGTCGTACACAACGATGACACAGCGTCCTTCTGCGACGACTTCCTGTTGCCGGACGCTGAGGATGGCATGCACCAGATCTGCGCTGGAGCGTCCGATGCGATCGACTCGGGATCCAATCAGCACCTGATCCGGAAAGTGCAGCTGGCGGCGATAGTCACAGGTCAGGGAAGCAACGATGGGACCGGGGCCTGAGCCTGCCATCGTGACCTGAGACGGACAGGCGGCAAGCAGATCGATGCGGGCGGATTCCAGCCAGCGGAAGTACGTCACATTGTTGACATGGCCGAAGGCATCCTGATCGCCCCACTGCACCGGCAGGGGGGTAACGGTATGAAACCCGGACAGCTTCGAGCGAATTGGTTCTTGGAGTTCACTGATCAGCATCGCTGACCTCTGCTTCTCTGATACGTGGTGGGACGCTGTTCGCGGAGCATGATTGCTGCGACACAACATTTCAATTCTGCAGCATCAGCTCAAAGCAGGCAGGATTCGGTCAATCAATGAGTCTGACGGTATGAGTTGACTGATCCTCTGCCTGAATCTATATCAAATTCATTCATTGCTTTTAGAA
>JALRDR010000285.1 GCA_023262145.1 Planctomycetaceae bacterium
TCATCCGCCAGAATCAGTATCACGTTCGGTGGCAAACCATTGTCCGCTGCCCTTACCGCCACAACCGTCAACGCACAATACAACAATGCCAGACTGCTCAATCTCAGACTCATGCTGCTCACCATTTTCAGTAACGCCCGATTTCCCTCGCTGGATGAACCAGGCAGCGGTTGTTTGCTCGTCCCTCAACACATCGTCGCGCTCAGCACATCGTCACGCCTTGTCACGAACCGTCTTCCGGCAATCCCCCTGAACTGCTAATCTCCCCAACAACAGCCACTTCCTCGGCAGTTTCTCCTGCTCTCTCCGGCAATTCACCCCTCATTCGATCCGCTGATCAATCGAGGAATTACAGATCTGAATAAAAGGAGCGTTCTCATATGGCTCGCCGACCTCAGGCCCCCCGCGTCACCAGCGGCAGCTCGGTCTATCGAGTCGAGTGGACAGATGATGTTCCCACCGTCGTGCAGTACACAGTCCGTTCAGCTACACCGAATAGCCTGCAACTGGTTGGCGATGGAAAGAATATTGAAGTCTCCGGCACCGAAGAACTGCAACTCGTGGCGAAATCATGGAATGATGCCATCGACCTTGCCTTTGTTCAGATTGCCGACGCGGTTGCTCGCAGGAAGACTGACTCCCTGACGGAACTGCGCAAGACCGAACAGCTGGCGTTGCTGCTGAAATCCTGAGCTGTGTTCTGCGTGCGGCCGCCGTCAGCCAGCCAACCTCCACACCGCAGTATTCTGCGAAATACGCCGTTCCACGGCTGCAGCAGAACGCCTCCGGCAGCACAACTGCCTCCCGTGAAATGAACAGGGGCTGCCAATGGCAGCCCCTGATTCTGTGATCTCGACCGACATCGCCAGCCTGCGGTCATTCTGCCAGCGTGCGAATGTGCACGTTGCGGAACTGAACCGCATCACCATGCCCGGCAAACCCAAAGGCCCCGCTGGCCACATCCTTGCCAGGATGAGCCCGCCCGCCCATGTATTCTGTGACCTTGCTGAGGTCCGTGTCCAGAATCACGCTGCCGTTCAGTTCGACATGCAGAGTGCTGCCCCTGACGATCACTTCCTGAAAGTTCCACTGTCCGGCTTCTCGCAGGAATCCACGTTCAGCCGCCACCATTCCATAGGCCGAACCGTGATACTGCCGCGCGTCCAGGCCGGCATACTTCGGGTGCTCGGAATCCAGCACCTGCAGCTCACACATCGCGTCATAGGCAGGATCACCCTTGCCGTTGGTGCGAATCGCCAGACCGTTATTTCCACCCGGTGGTATCAGAAATTCCAGGCGGACCGCGAAGTCCGAATACTGCTGCTCGGTGTGCAGAATGCCACTCTTGCCCTGCTTGCAGCGAATGGAGCCGTCCACCACTTCGTAGTTGTCAACCGCACCGGCCCAGCCGCTCAGATCACTGCCGTTGAAAACAGCAGCAAACCCGTCCGCTGCACTGGCCGCCAGAATACTGTTGGCCTCTTCAGGAGCAATCTCACGAATGTAGATATTCTTCCAGCGAATCTCTCCCCCGTGTGTCTGCAGACAGATCGGACCGGATGGATCCAGGGGTTTCTTGCGGTCCCAGTAGTTCTCCATGATCGCGTTATCGACGACCATCTCACCGTTCAGCCAGACGCTGGTACGAGCACCGATCTGGCGAATTCGGAAACTGTTCCATTCGCCAAACGCCTTGTCTGCTCGCACAGCCGGGTCCTTCCCGGGTGCTCCGGCACTGTTATTCCAGAGTCCCCCGCTGCCCTTGTCTGCACCGAGCTTGAATTTGGCTTCTTCAGTGTAATCCCAGATCTGAACCTGCGGCGTTGCCTTCAGGTAAATCCCGCTGTCTGCCTTCGGAACCGTCTTGTAGTCGATGAGCAGTTCGTAGTCGGTGAACTCTTCGTCGGTGACCAGATAAGCACCGTGCCCGTCGTTCACCAGTTCTGCATTCTCTACGGACCAGTGCATGTGCGCGTCCTGAGTCCACTCAGAAATCTTCATCGCTCGCATCTCTTCTGACATTTTGGCCAGATC
>JALRDR010000290.1 GCA_023262145.1 Planctomycetaceae bacterium
TTCAATTGCCGCAATTCGGGCTTCAGGAGTTGCCTTGATGGTGCCCCAGTGCTGTTCGATGATGCTGCGAAACTGCGGGTCATCAAACGCCAGCAGCTGGCGTATCTGACTGGCAGAAAGTTCATCTGCTGCGGGCCGTCCGGCAGCGACAGCCTGAAGCAGTTCTGCTGCCCATTTGCGACGACTGGAAAGTGTGTCGATGGCCAGGCCGCGGTTGCCGTAGCGAAAACCATCGATTCTGCTGAGCAGAGCGGCGGGGACAGCATCATTGTCGAAGGCTGCGAGAGCCACGATGGCAGTGTCTGTGGTGACTTTGTCTCCCAGCAGACGGATCAGCAGCGGGACGGACTCGCCGTCTCGTGACTGTGCCAGAGTTCTGATTGCCTGCTGTCGTGCCAGCGGGTCTGCGGCGTTGTCTGCTGCCAGCTGGCGCACATCCTCAAGTGCCGCACCGCTGCCAAAGAGAACCGCCAGCGCATCAGTTGCGGCGGTGAGTTCCCGGTGATCTGCTTTTCGCAGCAGTGGTTCAGCTGTTTGCCATGAAGCGGGCGGAGTTACTCGGACAAACCCAGCCAGGCCACTGCGAAATGCCTGCAGCAGCTGCGTGGCTGAATCCGGATGGTCAGCGGCCAGTGCTGCGATAGTAGCCAGTGCCGCGGCGGCGATTTCCGGAGACGTTGAGATTTCATGGGCCATGCGTCTTGCGGCAAATGACTGCAGGCGGGGTGCCAGACCGAGCAACGGCAGCAGATTGGAATCTGCCGCGACAGTCTCGATTCCGTACCAGGTCATCAGAGTCAGCTGGTTTTCTGCGGCGATTTCCTGCAGATTGTGTTGCTGGCTGAGCAAAGCGGTGGTGAGCTGGCTGCGCTGTTGCGGTTCAAGTTTCTGCATGACGGACACGAGTGCCAGAATGACAGTGGGATGCTGGGGGGCTGCTGCCAGTTGCAGCAGAGTCGGCAGATATGCCTGTCGTGAAGCGGCATCTGCAGCTGCCAGCTGAATTGCTGCTGCCAGGGTAAGGCGATCGTGAGAACCGAGTGCAGCCCGCATGATGGACTCGTTCAGGCTGCTGGTTGCTTCGAGTCGTCCCAGTTGCTGTACCGTCAGCGTCTGCTGTTTCAGGTCAATTGTGGCTGCCTGTTGTGCTTCCTGTTGCCAGCGGACGGATCGTCGCGTCAGCCAGCCATTGGAGCCAAAGTTTCCGGAGCGTCGTTTTGCTGCGATGTCGACTTTGGCAGGCATACCCCAGGAGATGCGATAGATGCGACCGCTGGTGCGGTGAATACCATCGTGATCATGGCACTCCCCGTTATCGCTCCAGTCGGAAACGTAGATTGCGCCTTCCGGTCCCTGTTTCAGATCGACGCCGCGAAACCACGGTGTTTTGACGAACATGAAGTCCGGTTCCCGTCGGCCGACGTAACCGCTTCCCTGATGGTCCAGTCGATTGACATTGATACGCCGGCCGTGAGTATTGCACATGAAAATCATGCCGCGGTATTTCTGCGGGAAGTTATCACCGTGGTAGATCAGACCACCGACGTGGGAATGACCACCACCCATATCGTTCGCTTTCCCATCTCGACTGTCCGTCCAGTTCAGACTGGTATCCCAGTGGTAGTGGTCAGCCGTCATCTCCATCAGTTCGTAGGCATGCGGATTGAAATCTCGTCCATACATCCGCTGATACCGGGCACCCGGAATGACATGCCAAAGGTGTCCCTGAACGTTATTGGTCATGAAGAACTGATTGTCATCGTTGTAATCCAGCCCCCAGGGATTTGTGGTGCCATTGCAGACCACTTCGACGGTGTGCCGTGTCGGATGAAATCGCCAGACACCGCAGTTCATGAACACACGCTCTTCCTGCGGTGTTCCCGGTCGCCCCGGGTATGACGTGTCCACGATCCCGTGGCGTCCATAAAGCCAGCCATCAGGTCCCCACATCAGGCCACTGACAAAATTGTGACCGCAGTTCTTACTCCAGCCATCCAGCATCACTACCGGCTCACTGTCAGGAACATCATCACCGTCGCGATCAGGAATGAATGAGAGAGTTCCATCATTCAGGATCCAGACGCCGCCAAATCCCCATGTCAGGCTGGTGAGCATGAAGCCCTGGTCCCAGAATACTCTGCGAGAGTCGTGGCGACCGTCACCGTCGGTGTCTTCCAGAATCACAATGCGATCGCGGAGGCTGGTTTCATAAGGACCACCGCTGTAGGTGTAGTTCTCTGCGACCCACAACCGACCTCGATCATCAAATTCCATATTGATGGGCTGACGCACAGCTGGTTCAGCGGCGAACAAAGTGACCTCGAACCCTTCCGGCAGGTCGATGAGTCCGACCATCTCCGCTGCCTCCGGGGGATGTGAATCCGGCGGGTCGGTGTTGAAGGCTGCAGGGAATTCATCCGCAGTGGCAGAGTTATGCAGCAGTGTGCAGAGAGTGATCAGACAGAAGCAAAGACAGGCAGGAAGTCTGGCGTTCATGGAAACGGCTTTCCCGAAAACGATGGCGGATTGACATCGGCAGTGTGACGGAGGTGGCCGGCGCGGACAAGTCTGCAGAGTCGGCAGGGGCGGCTGTGGTGTACTGCAGTGCAGCCGTCAGGACGACCACGCCCTGGTTGCTCAGCGACTTTCCGAGGCGGGGATTGCAGCCCCGGCAACGGTACCGATCCGCCCGATGAGGGAATTGACGGAGCCGTTTCCGTCGGGGTGAACGCGATTGCTGAGAAAGATCACGTACAGATTCTGCTGGGGGTCAATCCAGATTCCGGTGCCAGTGAAGCCGCCGTGTCCGAAGGCATGGTCAGACATCAGATCGCCACGATTTGAGGAATAGGGAGAGAGCGAATCCCAGCCAGGTGCTCTGCGCCCGCGAGGTACCTCGATTCCGGTTGTAAACAGTTCCCAGGTTTTCTGTGAAAGTAACTGAGTCTGTTGCTGGCGGCCTTGATTGAGCATCATGGTCGCATACACGGAGAGGTCATCGGCTGTCGAGAACAGTCCGGCATGCCCGGCAACTCCGCCGAGTGCCCAGGCCCGCGGGTCATGCACCTGCCCCTGCATCCATTTTCCATCACGTTCCTGTGTGGTAGCGGCGCGCTGACTGAGTTGCGGGGAGGGCAGGTAACCGGTTTCTGCAAGGCCAAGTGGCTGACAGATTTCGGCGTGCACAAACTCATTCAGACTGCTGCCACTGATTCGTTCAACAATGTGGCCCAGTACCAGGAAGCCAACATCGCTGTAAATGAACTGCTCACCCGGAGGTGCGGAAAGGCTGAGCGCGGCAATCCTGGCAAAGCTCTCTGAGGGGGATCCGGAATAGTCTGCCATGGGGTTGTCCGGAATCAGTCCGGAGGTATGCGTGAGCAACTGGCGGATGGTGATGACGCCCTTGCCATTGACGCCGAATTCCGGCCAGTAGTGTGCCGCAGTTTCGTCGAGAGACAGTTTGCCGCGATCAACAAGAATCATCACACTCGTGGCAGTGGCCACAGGTTTTGTCAGTGATGCCAGATCAAATACTGTATCTTCCGTCATTGGCAGTTCGGTCGGTTTCAGCTGGCGCAGTCCAAATGCACGACGATACACAACGCCCTCACGTCGGCCGATGAGCACCACGCATCCCGGCATCCGCTCTCGCTGAATTTCCAGTTCAACCATCTGTTCAATGACCTGCAGGCGTTCCGCCGACATTCCTGCGGCAGCCGGACTCAGCTGCGGCGGACGTACGGGGCCTGGTGTCTGAACGAAAGGGTCTGTCGCAGAGCAGGGGGCCAGCAGGCTGACGACGAGCAATGCTGCAGCCAGCTGACAGGAACGCCGGGGCCGAATTGCAGAGGCAGGGGATTGAGGCAAAGCATCCAACGGCGTTTGTTCCTTTCGGGGCAGGCCACGCTGTTGCAGAGATGCGATGGCCCGCCAGCTGGTGATGTCACGCGAGGGGTGTGGGGCGTTCAGGAGTCCTTGCCGGTGTACAGCGATTCAATCACTTCACCGTTGATCAGATGATTCGGACGACTGAGCGGATCAGAAACAACGGCATCTGAGGGAACGCCAAGGGCTGCGAAGATGGTACTGCCGACGTCTGCCGGACTCCACGATCTGGTGGTGGGCCATGCAGCTGACGAATCGGTTGCTCCGATGACCTGTCCACCGCGAACTCCTGCACCGGCAAACAGACCGGAGTAGGCATGTGCCCAGTGATCACGTCCGGGGATGGTCTGACCGGGAAGTGTGGAGATGCGGGGAGTACGTCCGAACTCTCCCATCACGATGACCAGCGTCTGATCGAGGAGGCCGGAAGATTTCAGGTCTGCCATCAGCGCTTCAAGTCCTGTATCCAGCCAGGGCAGCAGTTGATTTTTCAGGCGGCCCCAGTTGTCCACGTGTGTGTCCCATGTCTGTACGATGCCCATTGTGGCCTGCACAACCGGGACCCCTGCTTCAATAAGTCGCCGGGCCAGCAGGAGGGACTGTCCGAATTTGTTTCGTCCATAGCGAACCCGACAGTCGTCCGTCTCGCGATCAATTCGGAATGCATCAGCGACGCGTGCTGAGGTGAGGAGTGAGAAGGCGACATCCTGCTGATCTCGGAAAGCGCGGTATCGGGCAGGCAGCTCCGCAGTTGTCTCACCACGTTCCAGTGACTGCAGCAGTGTGCGACGACTGACCAGTCTGTTGCCGGACATGTCCGTCGGCAGCGTCAGGGAATCAACCCTGAATGCCGGATCGTTGGGATCATGGTTGATCTGCCACGGATCATGTTTTGCGCCAAGAAAGCCACTGT
>JALRDR010000398.1 GCA_023262145.1 Planctomycetaceae bacterium
CCACAATCTCACCGGGATTGTCGTATTCCCCGCGAACTTTCACTCGCGTCACCGGGACCCCAGGTTCGTATGGCGGGCCGTAGGAATGCCGCAGTGACATCGCCAGCGGCTGCAGTCGTTTCAGATGCTGTGGCAGAAATCGTCGTCTGGCAGACAGCTGCCGGAAGTGATCGCGTTCCTGCTGCGAAATCACACTCAAGGGTGTCTGCCCCAGAAGCGTATCGAAATCTTCGCGGACTGCCGCCGTCGGATTGATGAAGGTGCTCAGAAAGCTGCCGTCACCGCCAACTTCGAAACCATAGCCTTCATGCGCGTGGCGAGCGGTAAAGACGACCACCAGAGAGCCGGAATTCTGAGTCAGAAACGAAGTCCGCTCAGGCAGAGCTCCCACAAGAAAGTCTCCCCCAAACCGCACGCCAGGCAGGGCGGTACCCGCAATAATGGACAGCGACGGCTGCAGCTGCGGATCTGTCTGCGCGATGGTGATTCCTGCAATTCGGTCAGTCCAGGTGGCAACGGCTGCGCCAGGGGCTGGGTTCGGCGTGCTCGGATCTGCGTCCAGATCACCCGCGTCCAGCCAGAACTGCAGGCCACTCTGAGGAGGCTGATCCGCGTTCGGGCGGGCAGTCCATTCATGCAGACGTGATTGTTCTTCCAGTGTGAGCGGATGGTCGTAGATCAGGATCTGAGCGAATTCGCCAAGGTGGTGGGCGTCAGCCGAGTGGATTCTGCCGCTGCCCTGAGAATACTGCCCAAGAGCAACGTGCTGTGGTGATTTGAGGTCTGCAAACCACTGCCCCTGGTTCGACCCGGCGTTGCTGCCGGTTTCCCCCGCCGTGACCTGATCGATGATGAACGACCACTGCTTTCCATCACAGTTTGTGATCGCCGTATGCAGTGCACCATCATTGACCGTGCTGCGGCTGTAGATGTAGTTATTGCCCAGACCGTCTCCCATGGCCTGCAGCCCGAATCCAGCCATGCCTCCGATGCGTTGCTGCCAGTCTGCACGGATCCGCGTAAGTTCCGCCTCAGCCCCGTCTGCTGCCTGCTGCAGCTGCGCACGCTTCTGGGCAGCCCAGTCAAGTTCACCATCCCGGTAGAACTCCGCCGGCAATGAACCGCCGATCTGAAAACCGTCACCGGGCTCCGGACGAGGAATGGAGACCGTGGAGAAAAATGCCTGCAGGCGATAGAAATCCCGCGTCGGGATGTCATCGTATTTGTGATCGTGACATTTCGCGCAGCCGACAGTAAGTCCAAGGAATACGGAACTGACTGTCGAGGTGATTTCACTGAGCAGTTCGTGGCGTGATTCATCTCCACGCGGTTCTGTGAACGGGGCCAGACGCAGAAATGTCATCGCCACAATCTCTTCCGGCCCAGCAGCGGGCAGATCGCCTGCTCCCATGATCTCAGCAAATTCGTCCCCGGCAATCTGCTCCCGAATGAACAGATCAAACGGCTTGTCACGATTCAGGGAATCGATGACGTAATCCCGGTAACGCCACGCGTGCGGCAGATCCGGATCGCCTTCGTATCCGGCAGTGTCTGCATAGCGGGCAAGATCCAGCCAGAAGCGAGCCCAGCGTTCACCGTAGCGGGGATCATCGAGCAAACGATTCACCAGGGATTCCCAGGCTGACTCCGAGGAATCAGACAGAAAAGCATCCGCCTCTGCAGGTGTGGGCGGCAGTCCAATCAGGTCGAGGTAGATCCTGCGAACCAGCTGCTCGGGGGTTGCCTGAGGAGCTGGGCTTAATGCGGCAGTGGACAGCTTTTCAAGGATGAAGTGGTCAATGCCATTGCGAGGCCATGCCGGATCGGAAGCGGGCGGGACCTGAATACTTTCAACGGGATTGTATGGCCAGATCCGATCGTCAGCCGGGCATTGCCCGAGGGCGGCTGTGGCCACGAGCAGGAAGAGCAGCATCTGCAGTTTCGCAGGCAGGTTCATCTGGGAAGATCTTTGCAGCTGTGATATTCACCGGCGGACTTTTCCCTGTGCCTGTATTCTAACGCTGCCTGCAGGGCATCGAAAGTCTGCCGTTGCTGCAGGGTGACGGTCAGGTGGGTTCGCACCGGAAAAGCTGAGCAGCGGCACATGCAGGAAAACGCCAGCACCGACTGGAAACAGGCCAGCGAGCGCTGTGCACAATCGCTCAGCGTTCACCTGTCCCATGTTGCAGGTCGGCGGCGATGACTTTCGCAGACAGCGTCATTTCTGCAGCGCCGAACGAATTGCCTTCACAGCTTCCTCTGCCAGTGCCTGCGATCCTTCCGGTGTGAAATGCACGTTCGCTGGCCGCTGAATTTTCGCGAGGTTCTTCATGGCGAACGTGTACTGATCGTCGATCGGGATCCCGTGCTTCTGCATGATCTTCGCAGCGATCTGATTGTATTTGGCTGCATCACCGACCACGCGTCCGTCTGCACCCTCCGGCACCGGGGTCGTGGATCTCCAGATCAGCCTGGCGTTTGTCTGCCGCAGGCGGTCAACAAGTTTGTTCAGGTTTGCTTCGTACTCGGCGGGTGGTACCTGCTGGGCAGCACCCGGTGAATCCGGAGCAACCAGGTTCGTGCCATCCGGACCCATGTACTTAAGGTCGTGCAGGCCCCAGTTGAAATGAATCACGTCCCACTTGCCGTCACCCAGCCATTCCTCAATGGATTCGAGGCCTCGAGTTGTCGGGCCGCAGTTTGTCAGCGGACGATGGACGTTGGCTTCACCCTTGAGCAGCGTGCGAACGGGGACGGTGTAGCCAATGGAAATGGAGTCACCGATGAGCAGCACTCGAGGCAGACCCGGTTCGTCCGTGATCTTCGCCATGGCCGGGTTCGCGGGGCGCTTCGGAGCCGCTTTCTTCTTTTCATCTGCAGCCTGCAGTGAAGCGAAGCAGAGAATCAGAGCAACGGTAAGATTGAGTCGGCGAACAGAATTCATGGTGCAGGTCCTGTGAAAGCTCAATGGAGTCCGTCGTTTCGTTTTCGTCAGCCAGCACAGATCAGCCAGCACAGATCAGCCGAAAGAACTCCAGAGACCCTGGCGAGAAACGATGTGTGGCAGCCGAACTCTGCAGCCGGTAACAACAGACAGGTCGCTGCTGAACTTTAGGAGACAATGGTGAATTCTCAAGTGTCGAGAACGCCAGCAGGGGACTGCGGCAACAAATGGGCTGTAAGATCGAGGGCGGGTTGCACGAGCCAGGCGGGATTGCCATGATTCGAGCAGGTTGATTAAGTTGAGTCACTGGCGATGTGCTGATCCGGAGGGATTCTCACAATGCGGCACAAACGACGCCTGCCATTTCTGGCAGTTCTGGCCGCCGTCTTCGTGTGCAGCTGGTGGTACTTCAGCTTCCGCAGCAGTGACGTGCTGGATGTGACCCTTCCGCCGCAGGTAAGTACGGATGAGTGGCAGAAGTTTCTCAAGGAGAGCGAGTCGCGATCTGGTGCCGGAAGAACAGCGCAGCTGGATGCCCTGCTGCGACTGTCAGGCTCCCTGGAGCGGCGCGAACAGACGGATGTGGCCATCGCCTGTCTGCAGCAGATACCGCTGGACGCAGAGCAACACGGAGTGGCGGCCGCCCTGCAGTGCGCTCGGCTGCAGCTGAAACAGAATCAGCTGCGTGCTGCCGAACAAACGACGCTGCAGGCACTTGATGCCGCTGCTGGCGGCGATGCTGACTCTCGCGTGCTGGGGGTGCAGCTGCTGACCGTGATCTATTCTCTCGACCTGCGTTTTGAATCGCGGCGGGTGTTGCTCGCAGGTGCACTTGACCGGGGTGAGTTACCCGCCACTTTGCTGACCCAGTATTGCTTTGGTCCGTTGATTCCATGGGCAACACCACAACAGGGAAAGCGGCTCAGGGAAATGCTGAGTGTGTCGCCGCGGGACCAGGGAATTCTGGTGGCCTGGGCGCGGCACCTTAGTGCAGCCGGGAAAACCACTTCAGCTGCAGAGATTCTGGAACGCATACTGCAGGCAGACCCGGAAAGCCTTGTCACAAGGGCAGCCCTGCTGGAGTGCTGCTTTGCAGTGAATGACATCGACCGCATGGAATCGCTGCTGTCGGACATGCCGTTGTCCAGCGATTCGGATCCGTTCCTGCTGACTCAGATGCGTGCCGAGTACGCGATGGCTCAGGGCGACTGGAACGCTGCAAAGGAACTGCTCCTGCGACTGAATGAATCTCAACCAGGTGATCCACAGGTGCTGCACGGATTACAACGTGTGGCAACAGAACAGGGAGACCAGAGTTCCCGGCAGCGAATCCAGCGTCAGATCGTGGCGATCGCAGAGTTGCGAATGCTGATCGCGACCGCAGACCTGCGTGATGGCAGAGCGGTGGCGGCAATTTCTGAGGCTGCTCGCAAAGCGGGACTGCGAAAAGAGGCAGCATTGTGCGACAGGTACGCGAGGGCGAAGTAATGGGCAGTGTCCCGCCAGCAGTGGATTATGATGCCGTGCAGCATGATTGCACAGGATCTGACGGTCGCCGCACGCCGTCTGTACCGGTGATTGCCCTGTGCGTGCTCTCGTTCTGGTCGGCGGGATGCAGTGAACGCAGACAGCCCGATGAGCCGCCAGTCGTCGAATTCACGGATGCTGTTGTTCTGCCTTACGACGTGCTGTCGGAAATCTCAGCGGACGACGACAACGCGGACGCGGTCACCACTGACATCTCGCTTCGGGATGAGGCGGTGGAGCGAGGGCTGATCTTCACACGGTTTGACGACATGCAGGGGCAGCGCAGAATTCTTGAGGTCAATGGCGGCGGCGTGGGAATGCTGGATCTCGATCTGGATGGCTGGATCGATGTGATGTTGCCGAACGGTTGTCAGTTTCCGTTGCAGTTCGATCGAGGCAGAACGCCTGGCAAGCTGTTTCGAAACCGACGCGGTCAGTTTTCTGAGGTAAGCGTGGACTCTGCACTCGTGCAGCGGGGTTCGGGGACCGGCGTTGCCGTCGGTGATGTGAATTCTGACGGTTTTCCGGATGTCTATGTGACGTGCATTGGCCGAAATCAGCTCTGGCTGAATCTGGGCGACGGAACCTTCAGGGAGCAGGCTGCTGATGCCGGGCTGCACAGCGAGCTCTGGGGGACCAGCTCTGCAATTGCGGACTTCGACGCCGACGGAAACGTGGATCTCTATGTGGTGAACTACCTGCTTGAAGATACCGAACGACCTCGGCTGTGTCCGGAACCGCAGGCACCTGGCGGATTTACTGGATGCACCCCCGCGATGTTTCCCGGCGTGGCGGATCATTTGTTTCTTGGTGATGGAGAGGGCCACTGGCGAGATGTGTACCCGGATTCGGTTGCTGCGGGCTTTCCAGGCAAGGGCCTTGGCGTTGTGGCTGCGGATCTGGACGCAGACAGCGGCCTTGAATTGTATGTGGCGAATGACGGCCAGCCCAACTTTCTGTTCTCACCTGGCAGACGCGGTTTGCAGACGGACCTGACTGCGGACCGTCAGTGGGAGGACCTGTCTGCCGTCTCGAGTCTGTCCGTCAATGATCGGGGTGTCGCTCAGGCCAGCATGGGAATCGCTGTGGCCGACTTTGATCGTCGGGCAGGGCCTGATCTGTTTCTGACACACTTTTACAGAGACACGAATACGTTCTACAGAAATCGATCCACGGCAGATTCGATGCTCTTTGAGGATGCGACTCGGCTTTCCGGGCTGGGGCCATCGAGTCTGAATCTGCTCGGGTTTGGCACAGCCGCAGCTGATCTGAATCGCGATGGATGGGAAGACCTGATTATTGCAAATGGTCATATTGACGATCGCACATGGTTTGACAGCGAACAGCCATGGAAGATGCCACTGCAGGTCTTCCAGAATCTCGGCGAGGCTCAGTTTGTGGACGTCTCCGCGGCACTGGGGGCGGATTTTCTGCTGCCACGGCTGGGGCGAGGCCTTGCGGTCGGCGATCTGAACCGCGATGGTCTGACGGATGTGGTGATTTCCTGCCAGAATGATCCTGCGGTGTTACTCATCAATCACAGCCGGCCCGTCACGCAGGCCGCGACAGTTCGACTGATCGGATCGGGTGCAGCCCGCGTTCCGACTGGTGCCAGTGTGACAGTGCAGGGAAGTCATCCCTCAATCACGCGTCAGCTGGTGGCCGGCGGAAGTTTTCAGTCCGAACACGCCGCAGAACTGGAGATCTCGGGGATCCAGTCCTGGCCCGCAACGTTGCTCATCACCTGGCCCGGCGGGGAATCACAG
>JALRDR010000410.1 GCA_023262145.1 Planctomycetaceae bacterium
TGGCAAATCTGATTGTGGAATCGGGTGCACATCGGGTGCTCACAATGGATCTGCATGCTGCACAGATTCAGGGCTTCTTTGATGTCCCGGTAGACCATCTGTACGCCGCACCAATTCTGGACCGCCATTTCGCATCGCTGGCGATTCCTCAGGAGGAACTGGTGGTCATCAGTCCTGATGAGGGAAGTATCAAACGCACATTACAGCATCAGGAGAACCTGGGTGGTAGTCTGGCGATCGTGGATAAACGTCGGGCAAATGCGCTGGAAACGCGTCAGGCCAATCTGATTGGCGGTCCAATTGAGGGCAAGACAGCGCTGATCTTTGACGACATGATTACCACGGCCGGTTCCATCTGTGGAGCAGTTGAAGTTGTCCGCCAGCATGGTGCCCGCAAGATCTATCTGGGAGCCACGCACGCTGTGTTGTGCGGTCCTGCAGTGGACCGCCTGGCCAATGCCAATGTTGATGGCATCGTTGTGACCAATTCCTGTCCGATTCCCGAAGCCGAACGCCTGCCCAACCTGAAACGCGTTTCCATTGCAGATCTGCTCGGTGAAGCCATTCGTCGCGTTCACCGCAATGAATCGGTCAGTTATCTGTTTGACTGAACTGGCCGGCGATTCCGGGCTGCTCCGATGATCAGTCCAATACTGCACAGACTGACCAGCATGCTGGTTCCGCCGTAGCTCAGAAACGGATGCGGGACTCCCTTGGGGGGCACCATCGCGGTTACGACAGCAATATTGGCCATTGACTGCAGAACCAGTTGATACAGCAGCGTCATTCCGAGTGCCCACGAGCAACTGTTGCGGGGAACACTGTCCAGCAGATTCCGGCCCGTTCGCAGGATCCCGATCCAGACAAGGCAGACAAACAGCGTGCCAACCAGGCCCAGTTCTTCACCGATCACGGCGAAGATGAAGTCAGTATTGGCTTCGGGCAGATAGCTCAGTTTCTGCCAGCCACTGCCGATCCCGGATCCGGTGAGTCCACCGGATCCAAATGACATCAAGGACTGACGGACCTGCCACGGTGCCAGTCGAAAATCGGACCATGTCGCCAGGAACCCCTCAATTCGACTCAGCTGATACGGCCGCAGTACCAGCAGCAGACTCCCCAGCGGGATGACAGCCAGCCCGCAGGCAAGGAAGTTGCGAAGTGGCCATCCGGAAAAAAACAAAGCCAGAGAATATGCCAGCAGCAGAAACAGCGTTGCCCCCAGATCAGGTTCCACAGCGACCAGAGGCAATGTAATCAGCAGGGGCAGAGCGATCACGGGAATGCTGCGAAGTCCGATTCCGGATGTGCTGCGGAGTTTCTGCACCAGCTGAATGCCCAGAAGTGGCAGTATGATGCGGCCGAGCTCTGAGGGCTGCAGTGAAATGCCGGCGATCCGCAGCCACCGACTGGCACCGTTGATTCTTGTTCCCGTGGCGGGAACCAGTACAGCGATGAGCAGCAGCAGGAGTACGACCCACGCGTGCATGGCATACTTGCGCAGCTGCAGTGGTGGAATCAGCGACACGGCCCATGCAGAAACTGCTGCGATGACCAGCCATGTCAGTTGTCTGACAAGGAAGGTTGATTCCACATTTCCTGGTCGTGATGAGAGGCTGGCGCTGAACACCATCTGCAGTCCGAGGCAGAGCAGAATGCTCACCAGGCCAACAAGAATCGCCTGTGTTCGCAAGCCCTTTTCGGCCGACAAAAAAGAGTTTGGAAATTTCCCCTCTGATTGCATAACAAACTGCCCGCTGGCAATTGCGAAACGGTAGTCGAATCTTCTAACCTTCGTCCACAGGGATGTGACCCCGACTCTCATGTCGGGGGTGGACAGGGAAGTCCGTTTTCCTGATTACTCAAAGACAGCTGCAGCAGGCATTGCCATCTGCAGCTGTCTTTTTTTTTACCTGCTGCAGGCATCGCTGCAGGTTCAGTGTTCGGACCATGGTTCTGCACTGTCTGGACCAGAGTGCATCAGTGTTCTTCTTCAACGATTGGATTCGTCAGGCTGCCAATGCCATCAATTTCAATCGTGATGGAATCCCCATGCTGCAGAAATCGCGGGGGATCCTGAGCAAACCCGACACGAGATCGGAGGCGGGCATGGCGTATCCTTGTTGGCGCGCGAACGGCGGGAAGGGCTTAGGCAGGCAATCCACCCCGGAACCCGGAAAACGTCAACGCTAT
>JALRDR010000412.1 GCA_023262145.1 Planctomycetaceae bacterium
GCCAGATGACAGTGCAGCTCCAGCACCTGATACACGAGGGAAGGAGCCCGAAAACCGCGCGCGCTGGTACGCTCACACACCTCCACTGCAGCACTGTAATGCTCAATCGCGCCTGCCTGATCACCACACGCATCAGACGTATGGCCGGCAATATGTCGTGCCCCCAGCAGGAACACCAGATCCCGCTCTGTTTCTGTACCCTGACGCAGGAATTGCTCAGCCAGATCAACCCACCGCTGCGACACTTCCCGAGCTTCCGTGTGTCGCGACGACTGCGCCAGTTGCTTTTGCAACTGCATTGAAGTACTGCCATAAGCGTGTCGCAGCTCATGACTGGCAGCAAATGCCTTCACGCTGGCCTCGTCCGCAGCCAGCTGCTGATGCAAACCGGCCATCGCTTCAGCGCCACGATTCAGTTTCTGCAGCAATCGCACACGGCTGCGCACTGCCTTCGACCGCATCGCAAGAACATCCAGCCGCTGCGCGGCAGACATCGCTGTCGCCATCTGCTGTTCAACCAGTACAGCCGCCTGTTCCGCCAGCGCCAGCTCAGACAGCGACCGCTCTGTCGCACCCGTGGACTCCAGCAACAGGGCCAGGTTGCCGTGCAGCTGAATGCGAGTCATCGCGTCCTCAACGGATTCCGCCGACAAGCTCAGGCTCTGCTGCTTCGCCTGCTCCGCGAGCTCAATCCCCTCGGCAGCTTTCCCAACAGTACCCAACTGCATCGCCAGTGTCGCCATCGCTTGCACACACAGCCTGCCAGCCTCAGTACGATTTTCCTCCGACAACCCCTGATGCCCTCTGGCTACCTCCAGCAGCGCCAGCGCCTCTCTCAGCTGCGGACCTGCCTGATCAGACCAGCCATACCGCATCGCCCGCTGCCCCTGCTGACTGATCAGTTTCCCCAGCTGAAAACTCAGCCGCACATTGGGTGAACTGCCCGCTTCCAGCTGCTGCAATTCTCGCAGCTTCCGCACTGCTGCCTCCAGCCTCTGCATGGACTCCTGCTGATGCCCCAACTCATGCTCCAGCGTCGACAGCGCCAGCGCGGCAGTCGCCAGCCGCATTACCGACACGTCATTGGGGATCAGGTCTCCATCAATCTCCTGATAAAGCTGATCATAAAACCGGCGAGATCGCCGCAGCACGTCTTCGCGCACTCCAGACCACTCGGCCGATGCTCGCAAATCCGCATGATCAGAAAACAACTGATAAAACTGTGAAATCGCATGAAACACCATGGATTCGCGACGCTCCGCACGGTCGCGATTGGCCACACCAGCCACCCGCTCACGCTCTGCAAGCTGCCGCGCCTCATAGGCATCACGCAACAAACGGTCTGATCTGCTCAAGGCCTGCTGCAACTCTGCCGAACGCTCAGCCAGACGATTCTTCTGCTGTGTTGTCAACGCCAGAAATGCAGCACCACACACCACGGAAATCAACAGAGCACTCACCAGTGCGGCCGTGGCCAGACGATGCCGCCGCGGCCAGCGCTGCAGACGCTCCCACCAGCCTTCGGCATACGCCCGCACAGGCGCACCACCTAACCAGCGTTCCAGATCGTCACGAAACTCATCCACAGATTCATAGCGCCCCGCCGGCTCCGCACTCATAGCCCGCCGACAAACTGCTACCAGCAGACGCAACTGCAACTTGCCCCCAGCCACCTCCTGCACAGCTCGCGGATTGCTCCGAATTTCCCCAGCCGACCCCGCCGGAGACCAGACTCCGGCTCGATCAGGTGTCTGCCCGGTCACTACACTGTGCAGAATCGCTCCCAAGGAATACACGTCAGCCAAACGCAGAGTCACTGCATCCCACACCTCGCCACACAACTGCTCCGGAGCTGCAAAACCTGGAGTCCCAAGTCCGGACGTCCCTGCAACGCCCCCTGGCCTCCGCTGAGTCTCCTCAGGTGCCTGACCAAACGGAGCCGAAGAATGTTCTTCATTGCCAGCAGACTTCTTATCAGC
>JALRDR010000302.1 GCA_023262145.1 Planctomycetaceae bacterium
TGCTGCCGCCTGCTGTGCTTTCCGGTTCAATTCCGGCAGGAGAAGCATTTGGTGGATTGTCGTGGCCGGTGGTGTGTTTTTTCCTTGCAGGTTTCAGCTGGCTGCTGGCGTTTCTGTTGTTGTTGCGAAGAACCTTGAGGCGCCGCGGTCAGGACCTGATTGGCGGTGTCGGTGTCTCAACGGTTCGACAACTCGCATTTGCGAATGCTGCGAGAAATCCGCAGCGCAGCGTGTTGACCACCACAATGATTGCCCTGGCAACATTTGTCATCGTTGCTGTTGGTGCCGGGCGACGGAATCCGGTTTCTGAGGAGCCTGACAGGAACTCCGGAAACGGGGGGTTTCGTCTGGTGATGGAAACATCACTCCCGGTGCTGTTTGATCTGAACAGCTCAGACGGAAAGGAAAAACTGCAGTTCGGCCTGACTCCGGAGACAACTCTGCCGGAACAGACTGTGGTATTCCCCTTCCGGATGCGGCCGGGGGAAGACGCCAGCTGTCTGAATCTGTTTCAGACCACGCTGCCCACGTTGCTGGGCGCGACAGAGGAGTTCATTGATCGGGGTGGATTTCGATTTGCGGATACACCCGGAGAAGCACCGTGGCAGCAGTTGCGAGAGGCACCTGTGTTGGACAGGAGGGTGGCCGATGGAAACCTTCCGGTGATACCGGTGATTGGCGACCTGAATACGCTGCAGTTCAGTCTGAAGAAGAAGATTGGCGACGAGATCCTGTTTCCGAATGAACAGTCGCCAACGCATGCGCTCAGAGTTACCGGGATGCTTGACAGCAGTATTTTTCAGGGTGTGCTGGTGATGTCCGACGAGAATCTTCGACAGTTGGCACCAGAGACAGCAGGGGGGCGATATTTTCTTGTCGAAGCCAAAGATGCAGCCGCGGCTGATCAGGCTGCCATCGCGCTTGAAACAGCGCTCCAGCCTTTCGGGGCGGATGCGGAGCGTGTCAGTCGGCGACTGGCAGACTTTCTGGCGGTGCAGAATACTTATCTGTCAACATTTCAGCTGCTCGGAGGCCTTGGATTGCTTGTGGGGACTCTGGGGCTGGCGACGGTCATGGCTCGCAATGTTCTTGAACGACGTCGGGAAATTGCGATGCTGCGATCAATTGGTTTTCGAGGGTCACGAATTACTCGCCTGATCCTGACTGAGAATACTGCACTGCTCATGTGGGGACTGCTGGCCGGAACTGTCTCCGCATTGATCGCGATGCTGCCGCACCTGCGGAGTACCGGAGCAGATGTACCATGGCTGGAACTGGCGATCACACTGCAGGCCGTCGCCGTGGTCGGAATGATCTCAGCGGTGGTTCCGATTCGGGCGGCGCTGGCTGTGACTGTCCGGGACGTGCTGACCAGCGAATAGTCTGCCGGCAGCCGTCCAGCCGCCGGGGACATGCGATGGATCCAGCCGCCGGGCACAGCGGTGGCAGCAAATTACTCAGCCTGCGGCAGATAGTGCAGTGTGTAGTAGGCGGCGTCGTGCAGCAGTGGACGTCCGGATTCTGAGCGCAGGTCGGCCGCGTGCAGTTCGTGCACATGGCCGCGAGTCATCTGATCAAGCGTGAGTCGCACGGAGCGACGATCGCCGGAGACAGCGGCCTTTGTCACGGTCGGCTTCGCGTGGTCGACCTCCGGGCTTCCGTAGGACGACTGGAAGATGTAGCAGTAGGATTCGAAGTTCCAGACTTCGGGCTTTGCTGCAATCTCTGCATCGACAGGTTCCGTGAAGGTGAGCAGGAAACCGTCCGGCTGCACCTTCATCTCATGAATTTCAAAGGGAGTTTTCCCGGTCCAGCGCAGGCGTTCCAGGGAGAATGGTTGCGTGCCACGAGATCCCCAGCCGCGATTTGTTCCACCGACAAACATCGAGCCATCTGCGGTCATCCGCAACGCCAGCGTGCCGGATCCGATTCCCTGTCGAAACGGGAAGCAGGCGCCCTGATAGTGACCGTCGATCATTTCGAGGCTGCAGCGCATGACGGTGCTGTGGGTGACATCACCGACAAACAGTTGCCCGCTGAATGGCCCGAACTTTCCTGTTGTGACATCGCAGGCGATGCCGCTGGCGCTTTGCCCCATTTTCTGGTATGGAAAGAGGATTGCCGGCGGTTCGTACTCCGGGATCTTATCGGCTTCCGCAACGATGCGGCTGCCACTGAGTGGTTCCAGGGGTGCGGCATCCTTTCCGGCGTCTGTCAGGCTGAACCAGCGATTTCCTCCCGGATGTCCCTGGAAGGATCCTGGTCGCAGCCATTTCAGACTGCAGGTGCCGTTCCATGGGCCCTGGTTGTCGGTATAGAACACGTCTCCTGCGGCATTGAAACCGATTCCGCCGGGTGAGCGAATGCCGCTGCAGGTCGGAATCATGGTCCCGTCTTCAGCGACGCGAACAGCCCAGCCGCGCCAGGGGCAGTCGCTGCCGAAGGAGCCGGTCAGACAGAGTACGACCCACATATTCCCATCACGATCGAACGGGGAACCGAAAGCGTATTCATGGTAGTCACCATTAATGCTCCAGCCGTCACAGAAGGTCTCAATTTCGTCTGCCAGTCCGTCGTCGTCCGAATCTCTCAGTCGAGTGACTTCGCAGCGTTGGGTGGCATAGAGCCAGCCATCTTTCCAGGTCAGGCCAAGAATCTCGTGCAGCCCCTGCGCGAACAGGTGGTACGTGGCGGGACTGACATCGTCGTCCCAGGCGCTGGAGACAAGATAAATATCACCTCGCCGCGTGGCGACAGCGAGCCTGCCGTCGGGCAGCGGTTCCAGAGCGCCTGCTTCGAGTACAATCTCTGCGGGGATCTCAAATCGTGTCAGTGGAAAGAAATCATCTTCTGTTTCCTGAGCAGTCGCGTTGCAGACGCTGCAGAGCAGGGGCAGCAGGCTGAGGAGAGATTTGCAGAGGCTGTTCATCCGGGTAGTTCCATGGCTGCGTGACTGGGGGCCGAAAACAAGCTGGCCCCGCATGATGACGGCAGACAGCGTACCGACTTCTGCTGGTGACTGCCAGATAACGCGAGGTTGTGCGGGGCTGTGTACCGGAAAACGCCAGCCGCACCTGAG
Source organism: Planctomycetaceae bacterium (assembly GCA_023262145.1). Lineage (GTDB taxonomy): Bacteria > Planctomycetota > Planctomycetia > Planctomycetales > Planctomycetaceae > SXXK01. Next base: position 3,080 of record JALRDR010000302.1, read on the forward strand.
AATCGCCGAGGTAGTCCGGATGTCTGTTGCCGGGCATTTGTTACACTGCCGGGCAGGTCTGGCGGCAACAGTGCTAACCGGAGGGGACGCAGTAACGTGCGAGCGGTGATATTCGAGGATGAGCTCAGGTTTACTCAGGATGCTGTCCTGCGAGAACCACGTACCGGGGAAGTCGTAGTGGACGTACTGCAGGCAGGAATCTGCGAGACGGACCTGCAGTTATGCCGCGGTTATCTGGGTTTTCGCGGTACGCTCGGTCACGAATTCGTAGGCGTTCCGCGCAGCGGTCGATTTGCAGGCCAGCGCGTTGTCGGCGAGATCAACTGTGCC